>NZ_JBVJCO010000024.1:29908-33865 GCF_055588525.1 Kitasatospora sp. NPDC041988 | reverse complement strand
ATCCCCCCCCCCCCCCCCCCCCCCCCCCACCCCCCCCCCCCCCCTCCCCTCCTCCCCCCCCCCCCCCCCCTCCCCTCCCCCCCCCCCCCCCCGCTGCCCGAACAGTCAGGCGGCCCGCAGGATGCGCAACCGGGAAACGTCCTAACCCGGGCCCGCCACGTCACGGCTTTCTCAGGTCGACCGGACAGCCTGGAGGCGCGCCAGCCGGTATTCCAGGTGACGAACGCCGGCGTCCTGGGCGCGGCGCAGGACGTGTTCGGCTCCGACGAGGTCGCCTCGTTGCTCTCGAAGTTCGGCCAGGGTTACGAGCAGCTCGGGGTGCCCCTGCGCGACCAGCCTCAGAAGCAGCTGTTCGGCGGCTTTGTGCTCGCCGCGGGCCGCGCGGCCTCGCGCCAGGGCCCCGAGGAGGTCGGTGGAGTCGCCAGCGAGTTCTTCGGCCTGCCGGGTCTTTCCTCGGATCTCCAGGATGCGCACAAGATCCCTGGCCGCGCTGGGCTGGCCCTCGTGGAGGGCCCGCCGATAGAGCTTCTCGGCTTGCTTGAGGGAGCCTTCCTTCTCCCTCAGGACGGCAAGTTCGAGTAGGACGTAGTCGAGATCCAGGTTGTACGCCCTCCAGAAGAGGGCGGCGGCGGAGCGGTGGTTCCCCTTGCCGCGCCGGATCATTCCCAGGCCGCGGAGTGTGTTGATCTCGCCGAGGGCGACGGCGATCTCGCAGTAGAACTCCGCTCGTTCGCTGTCGCCTTCCTCTTCGAGAATCCATGCGAGTTCGCGGGGCGCGTTGGCGTCGCCCTCGGCTCTGGCGTGCTCGAGTACCCGGATGGCCCGGGGCGCATCGTTGTACCTGTAGGTCCAGGCCAGGCCGGTGAAGGCTTCGGTGTTGCCGGCTCTGAATGAGTGTGTGGCCATGGCCAGGGCGAGTTCGTGCTGGTCACGATGGGCCAGTGAACGCGCCTGGTACTCGACTGCCCGGGCGCCGAAGAAGCCGGATCGCAGGGCTTGGTCGTACAGCTCGACCGCGTGGGCGTGGTCCCCCCGTTGGGCCCGGATGGTGGCCAGTCCTACGAGGGCGTCCGAGCGGCTGTTGTCGCGGTCCAGGACCTTTCGGTACCAGCGTTCGGCGTCGTCGGGTCGGTCTTCGTCTTCTGCGCGGAACGCAAGCTTGAGCTGCGCGGTGACGTCGCCGAGGCCGGCTGCCAGCTCGTAGTAGACGTAAGGGTCCTGACCCTTACGGTGCCGGCCGATCCACGCGGCCAGGGCGGAGAGGGCGGTGCCCACTCCCTCTTCTGCCGCCGCCAGGGCCAGGGTTTCGGCTTCGGCTGCTCTGCCTCGGTCCAGGGCTGCCTGTGACAGGGCTACCTTGTCCTGCGCGCTGGCGGCATGGTCAGCCGCTGACGCCCAGAACGCGTCCTCGGGGCAGACCAGTCGCCGGTGCCGCTGACCGTGCAGTTCGACGTAGTCCGCCAGCCGGTAGTGGCGGGGGTTCTGCGTCCCGGCCATGGGGAAACCGGGGGCGGGTGCGAGCGGTCCGCGGACTCCTCGGCACGGGGCTGACAGGTACTGCAAGGCTCGGGGGAACCAGTCGGGTTCTGCGAGGTCCCGCTGCAAAGGGGTGAGATAGGCCTCGGCAGCGGCCTGGAGGAACGCGTGGGACAGGTCGAGGCCGTGTCCGAACCGTCGGGCATCCATCGCAGCGTGCAGGACCGCCTGGGCGGCAGGGGATGCGTTCGTGTAGCGCTCCAGTTGCGCGGGCCCACCTGCCAGGTACTGGATGACGTGCCCGCTCTCGGCCTCGCGGACGGCCTGGAGTATGCGGGGGTCGTTGTGCTCGCCCTGGTCGAGGAGTGCGGCGACTTCGTCGTCGGTCAAGCGCTCGGGCAGCCGCAGGGCGCACTTGGCCAGGAGCGCTCGCGTTTTCGCGCGCTCGTCTCCGGGGGCGCTGGTCATGGTGATCCAATGGGTGTGCCAGGTGGTACCCAGGATCACGACAGGTGCGCGCTTCTGGTCACGCAGCAGTTCGGTGAGCCTGGCCGCGATGCGTTCGTCGCGGCTGGGGTCGGCGGAAAGCAGGTAGCGATTGATCTCGTTGAGCCACACGACGGTGCGGGGCTTCACCGCTGCCAACGACGCGAGAAAGTCGTCCTGGTCGGCCGGGTGCCATAACCGCCACTCTCCCGGCAGGCGCTGAATGGCCTCCCATGCCGCGCGCGTCTTGCCGGTGGAGGAGTCGGCGAGGAGGACTCGCATCACGCTGTTCCCGGCAAGGGCTGTGCTGATGGCGGCGTCGAGCTGATCGTCGAACGGCCTGCGGAAATACGTCGGCAGCGCAGGGATGGCCGGGGCCGCGCCGTGGTCGGCGGCGATCGCCTCGTGCACCTCCAGGCTGAACGGGTCGGTCTCACTCACCAACCATCCGACCTCGGCCCTGTCTTGTGACTCGTAGAACGCCCGCAGGGCATCGGCGTCGCAGAAGCGACGTGCCACCTCGTCTCCACAGTAGCGGGCCACGATCCGCGGCCACGGTCGCAGCCGGCGTGCGAGTTCGTCGGCGTCCCACAGTTCCAGCTCCACGTCCGGGTGCTGGGCCCGGTATCGATCGACCAGGTCACGAACCTGGGTAGGGGTGTCCTTGCAGGAGACGACAATGACCAGCCGTGTCGCCCCGTAGGGCCGTGGACCGTGGAGGAACAGGTCCAGGGCCCTCCTCGCGTCTGACTCGCCGAACCGGGCAACCTGCTTGACCTGGAAGGCGTGCCAACGGCCGTCCGTCGACTGGCCGGCAATGTCGATTCCGGCCTGTGCCTGGCCAGGGGTGCCGTACCGGTGACACGGAGACAACCGCTCCGATGCTTGGACGAGCTCCCACACCAGCTTCTCGAAGTTGTTCCAGAACACGTCGTAGAACGGCAGGGCACCGATCTTCCCGTCGATCACGACCGGTCGGTGCCGGGAAGGGTCAGCCACGTCGCCTCGCTAGATCCGCTGTCGTCCCTCGACGGGAACTCTAGAGGACTGCGAGGCCCGGGACGGGCGCCGGCTCTGCGGCGGGCCACGCTGAGGTCGGGCAGACCTGTCCTGGAAACCGCTCCTGAACATCCTCACTGTCAGTCGTGGTCGGCGGCGAAGGGTCCCTCGTCGACGAAGCGGCGCAGGAGGCGGGCGAAGGCCTGGGTGTCCGCCTGCGGCCAGGTGGCGAGCGAGTCCTCGATGCCGGCTGCGAGTCTCTGCCGAGAGACGGCCACGATGGCGTGGCCGTTGTCGGTGAGGGCGAGCAGGGTGGCGCGGCCGTCGGCCGGGTCGGGCTGGCGTCGGAGGAGGCCGGCCGTTTCCAGGCGGTCGGCGCGGCGGGTGACGGTGGTGCGGTCGAGTCCGATCTCGCGTCCCAGGTCGGCGGCGCTGCACGGGCCGGTGCGGGCCAGGCCGCTGAGGACCGGGTAGGTGAGGTCGTCGACCGCCTCCCCCAGTCCCTCGGTGAGCCGGGTGTAGAGGCGTTCGCGGGTGCTGCGCCGCAGGAGCAGCCCGAGGGCGTAGGCGATGTCGTGTCCTGTCGAGTCGTTCACCCCTCCAGATTAGCGTGCGCGGAACACGCTTTCCTGCTACAGTCAGAAGCGTGCTCAAGGCACGCACTTGCGAACGAATCCACGGCGGGCCGCTCCCGCACGCAACCGAAGGAAGTCCCATGAACCGCACCGACATCCGTGCCGCCCTCACCGACCTGCTCCTCACCCCGGGCCTCGACCTGGACGAGGCCGCCGACCGGCACTTCGCCCCCGACTACCGCCAGCGCACCGACGGCAGCTGGGCGAACCGCACGGAGTTCCTCGCCCACATCGCCCACCTGCGCACGGTCGTGGCCGGCGGCTCGGGGGGGGGGGGGGGGGGGGGAGTGGGGGGGGGGGGGGGGGGGGGGCGGGCGCCGCGGAAGAGGGGGCACAAAACAGGAGTGCAGAAGACGCTGTA
>NZ_JBVJCO010000024.1:14620-29898 GCF_055588525.1 Kitasatospora sp. NPDC041988 | reverse complement strand
AGGGGGGAGAACCGCACGGGTTTCCTCACCCACATCGCCCACTTGAGCGCGGTTGGGGCTGGTGTTTTGGTCGCCGTCCACGACGAGCTCGTGGACGGCGACCGGTACGCCGACCGCCACACGATGGAGGTCATCAAGACCGACGGGTCCACCGTCCGCATGGAGGTCTACGTCTTCGCCGAGTTCGCCCCCGACGGCCGGTTCCGCCGCATCGAGGAGACCACCCTCATGCTCGAAGGCGCCGACAGCGACCGAAACCTCGGCAGCGCCCGCTGAAACCCACACCACCCGGCCCGCCCCCACACCCCAGGAGACCTCCCGTGAAGCAGTTGCTGTTCCCCGAGAACCCCCAGTTCTGGTACGAGACCCTGCGCTCGATGAGCCACATCGCCTACGGCGGCGCCGACTTCGGCGAGGTGGTCTCCACCAGCGAGCGCATCAAGGAAGGCGACTACGACAGCTGGCACGACGAATGGCTCGCCACCGCCGACCGGGTGGCCGGCCAGGCCCAGCAGGCCCTCGACGCCGGCCACACCGTCAGCGCCCGGGACAGCTTCCTGCGGGCCTCCAACTACTACCGCTCGGCCGAGTTCTTCCTCCACGGCCACCCGTGCGACCCCCGCCACGACCACGCCTACGACCGCAGCGTGGCCTGCTTCCGGGCGGCCGCGGCCCTGTACACCCCCCGCATCGAACCGGTCTCCATCCCCTACGAGGGCACCACCCTGCCCGGCTACCTCTACCGCGCCGACACCACCGGAACACCCCGCCCCACCCTGATCATGCACAGCGGCTTCGACGGCACCGCCGAGGAACTGCACTTCAGCGGCGCGCTGGCGGCCCTCGAACGCGGCTACACCGTGCTCACCTTCGACGGACCCGGGCAACCGGGACCGCGCCACCACCAGGACCTCGCCTTCCGCCCCGACTGGGAGAACGTCATCACCCCCGTCGTGGACTTCGCCGAACGCCTCCCCGAGGTCGACAACAGCCGCATCTCCCTGCTCGGTTCCAGCATGGGCGGCCTGCTCGCCCCCAGGGCGGCGGCATTCGAACACCGACTGGCCGCCCTGATCGCCGTCGACGGCGTCTACGACCTCGGCGCGATATCCACCCGGCACATCCCCGGCGACCGCGCGGAAGCCGAGCAGCGCCTGCGCGCCGACGCCGACCCCGAGCTCGACGCCCGCTTCCAGCAGATCACCGCCCAGGACGCGACCGCACGGTGGGCGATCAACCACGGCATGTACGTGATGGGCGTCGACACCCCCCGGGCCTTCAGCGCCGCCTACCTCGACTACACCCTCCAGGGCGGCATCGCCGAGCAGATCCAGTGCCCCACCCTCGTGTGCGACGCCGCCGAGGACGAGTTCTTCAACGGCCAGCCCCAGCAGCTCTACGACCACCTCACCTGCCCCAGGACCCTGATGACATTCACCGCCGAGGAAGGGGCCGGCGCCCACTGCCACCCCGGCGCCATGCGCCACTCCCTCGCCCGCATCCTCGACTGGCTCGACGACACCCTCACCACGACGTCCTGAAGACGCCCGCGACGCAGCACGGGGACGGCCTGGCCCCGGCAGCCGCCGGACGGTCAAGGGCGGCCTGGGCCCCGGCGGGTATCCCGCCCCGGATGTGGGCGGTGACAGGGGCAGTCTGCGCGCCGAGGGTGGCGATCGGCTCGCGCCCTGCGTCCCGTGGGGCGAAGGGGGCCTCGGCCAGGACCTCCTGGTCTCAGCGGACGGTGACCTGGATGGTCTTGGTGACGCTGTTGCACCCGTATTGCGAGCCTGCGGGTGCTTCGGCCTCGCAACCGACGACGCTGCGGAACTCCCAGGCCAGCGTAGTGGTGCCGGGGGCGAGGGCGATGAAGGTCTGGTCGACACCCGAGGCGCAGCCCATCGAGTCCGGGGCGCAGGTGCTGTAGTTGACGTCGGGACCGCGCCGCAGGACGGCGCCGTCGCCGGTCGAGGTGAGGTGCCAGGCCCGTGCCAGGTTGCTGGGGGTCCCACTGACACCGAGGCGGTCCCCGACGGCCAGGGTCACCGTGCTGGGCGGGTACGCGGTGGCGTGCCAGGCATCCGAGTTGGCCGGCAGGGCGATCTCCGTCCTCGGCTGGCTGTTGGCCGGGTCGGTGGAGGGCCCGCCGGAGGTACAGGCGGCGAGCAGGGGCGCGGCGGTCAGAATGGCAGTCACAGTGGCGGGCAGTCGGCGCATCAGTTCCCCGCCTCCCGGGTCCGGCGACGCAGGGTGGCCTGCTGGGCCTGCTGGAGGTCCCTGAGCTTGCTCATCCCGCCCGGCCCGGGGGCATCGGCGCGGCGACCTTGGCTTCCGCGGCTCGATTGTTGCTGCCGGTGGTCGCCGACTTCTGCACCGGGTTGTCCACGGCCCGCGGGGTGACGTGCGGTTCCTGCAACCGGTTGCTGTCGAACGATGCCCAGGCCTGGTTCACCCCGTACCCACCGACGGCGGTGGACGTGAGGTTGGCCGATGCGAGATCGGTGGCCACGTTGTGGAGCGCCCGCTCCACGCCGTCCGATGCGTCCTGTCGGACCGTGTACCCGCCCGGTTGATCAGCCATCCGCCCGTCTCCCCCCGTTGATGGTCGATGCCCGCCGTGATCGAACGCGCACGGTCGATGAGCATAGACGTGGCCGGCAGGAGTGCCGGCGCGGGTGGTGCGACTCCCGGCCGGTTCGACCATGGCAGCCAGGCGCCAGGACACCTTGACAGTCCAAGTAATTAGCTGCCATATTATTTGCATGATGAGAGATGGGGTCGACGGCGAGGCTCCCACGCTGGACCAGGCCAGGCGGCAGGTCGAGCACTACGGCCTGGAGGCCGATCCACAGGCGGTGCTGGTCGCGGTACGGCTGATCTCGGCGGGTGCGCGGGTCGGCCGGGCGGCCGAGGCGCACTTCGCCAGGTTCGGCCTGTCGACAGGGCGCTACCGCCTGCTCGCCGACCTCGAAGCCCACGGCGGAGAGAAGTCCCCTTCACGCCTTGCGGCAGACCTCGACGTCTCCAGGGCCACGATCACCGGCCTGCTGGACGGCCTCGAACGCGAGGGCCTGATCGCCCGACGCCCGTCGACGGAGGACGGGCGGGGCACGGTGGCCATTCTGACGGCGCGCGGTGCGCAGCGCCTGCGCGACATGGCGCCCGAGCATTTCGGGCGACTGGAGGCGATGGTGGGCGGGCTCAGTGTCGAGGAGCGCGCGGTATTCCTGGATCTGCTCGCCCGCGTGGTGCGCGGCAGCGCGACCCTGGCCGCCGACTGACCCGACTCTCGGCCAGCTTGGCCCCGCCCTCTGGGCGTGGCCCTTTTTCACGGACCAATAGTTAGCTACCTAATTACTTTGGTGGGGCAGGGCCGCCGGCCGCCCCGCAGCAACCCCTCGCGTCCTCACGCCGACGAGAAAGAGGCCCGCATGCCCGGAACGAAGGACAGCGCAACGAAGGACCCCGCGGCGAAGGACAGAGCCGACCGAAGCCGGGCGGCGTCGCGGCCGTTCATCCTGTGGCGCGAGGTACTGACCGCCTACGCCGCCCCCGCACTGATGGCCGGCACCGCCGGGGTCGTCACCGGGCAGCGTGACCTGGCGGTGGCGGCGTGCACCTCCATCGCCGGCACCTCCGCCGTGGTGGCGTTCCTGGTCGGCGCCTGGCTACGGCACGGCGGGCAGCCGCGGCGGTGGACCACCGCGATACCGCGCGTCGCCCTGACCGCCGTCCTCGTCGTCACCGCCACCGGCGCAGCGGCCCTGCTGGGGTGGTCCGCCGCCCGATGGCTACCCGCCCACACCCCGGCCCCCACCAGCCCCTGGCTCGAACGCCTGCGCATCGACCTGCCCCTCTCCGCAGCCCTCGCCACCACCATCGTCACCCTGCGCTGGCGCAGCACCACCACCGCACCCCGGCCATAGCCCACCCCTGCACCGGACCCACCCGCCCGGCTCAACCGGGCCCACGCCGGCGGCACCCGCCGCCGGGAAACCGACCAGGAACCCCCCAGGAAGTGAGGACACCGATGATCGTTGTCATGGGAGCGACCGGAGTGACCGGCAACGCCCTGCTCCACAGCCTCCTCGCACTCGGCGAACCCGTTCGCGCGCTGACCCGCACCCCGCAGCGGCCACTGCCCGGCCTTGCCGGCCCACACCGTTCGCTTCTCGAGGTCCAGTACGCCGACGCCGCCGACCCCGATTCGCTGCGCACCGCCTTCAAGGGCGCAAGCGGGCTCTTCCTCGCCATGGCCAACAGCCCCGCACAGGTCGAACTCGAAACGCGCGTCATCGACATCGCCGCCCACACCGGCATCGGGCACATCGTCAAGATCTCCGCGCCCGCAGCCGAACCCGACTCCCCCGTCGCCATATCCCGCGGACACCACGCCATCGAGAACCACCTGCGCGCCTCAGGGCTCACCCACACCATCCTGCGCCCCTACGCGTTCATGCAGAACCTCCTGCGACTGGCCCCCACCGTCGCCCAGGGCATCATCCTCGGCACGATGGGCGACGCGCCCTGCAACTACATCGACGGCCGCGACATCGGCGACGTCGCCACCGCCGCGCTCACCCGGCCCGACATCGCCGGCGGCAGCTACACCCTCACCGGCCCGCAAGCCGTGTCCCATCCCGAACTCGCCTCCCGACTCACCGCCCTGACCGGCAATCAGGTCCGCTACGTCAACCTCACCCCGAACGAACTGCGCGACAACCTCATCCACCACGCCCACATGCCCACCTGGCTCGCCGATCACGTGACAGAGATCCAACAACTCGCCATCACCCGGCCCGAAACCCCCACCAGCGCCGTCGCCGACATCCTCGGCCGCCCGCCCCGCACCCTGGACGCCTTCCTGCGCGAACACGGCGACCACTTCGGCCGACAGGACCGATAGGTTCTCCCGCGCCGATGCTGTTGCCCGCCGGACCGCCGGCCACCCGTCCGGGAGGACTACCGTACGGCGGCCCGCACATCCGGCATCGCCCGTGCCCGGCGCTGGACCGTCGCGGTGTCAGGTCCGGCTTTCCGCGCCTTACGCCGATCCGGCTTCGCCGTCGTGCCGGCTCGTCGGGGCACCTCCCCTGATCGGGCCCGGTTGCGCTAGCGGAGCAGGCGCCGCCGGAGCCGCATCACGCCCGCGACCGCCAGGTACAGCAACCAGCCGAGGACGATACCCAGGAGCAGCACGAGCAGCGGCACGAGGAGCAGCTCGCCGAAGAAGTCCTCGGCGGGGACGATCCGGCCCTGCTCGGCGAGCAGGTGGTAGAGCAGCCAGCCGGCCGGCCAGCACGCGGCGGCCAGCAGGAACAGGCCTTCGAACGGCTCCTGGGCGTCGGGCTTGGGGGTGAGCACCCGCGACACGGACACCGGGCCGTCGGCGGGAAGCGCACCGGCGGTACCGGCGTCCAAAGAGGTCGCGTCCGGGGAGGCCGCGCCAGCGGTGGGCGCGTCCGGGGAGGGGGCGTCCGGGGAGGGGGCGTGGCCCCAGACGGTGGTGCCGTGGTCGAGGGTGAGCAGCGCCCGGCGCGTGGCCGGTTCCCAGGCGAGCCACCCGGTGGCGGGGACGAGGTGGCCGGGGCCGTGCTCCAGCGCGGGGCAGTGCATCGTGCGGGGAACCGGGCTGGTGGAACCCCACGCGTGTGCGCCGACGGGTTGTTCGAGGATCAGCCAGCGAACCGTCGGACCCTCCTCGCCGTCGGTGCCGGGCAGCGTGACCTCCGTGGCGGTGCCGGGGACGGCCACGCGCGCCCAGCACAGCGGTCCGGACAGGAATGCCTCGCTCGCCCTGCGGGTGGGTGCGCCGCCTGCGGCACGGCCGACAACGAAGGCGATCAGGGCCGCGGCGAGGGCGACGGCGGCCCAGACCCGGCCGGCGGTGCGCTGCAGCGGGGCGGGTTCCAACAGGGACGCGAGTTCGCGCTCGGCGAGGGCGCTGGGTGAGCTGCTGCCGGGGACGTACAGGACGCGCAGCCGGGTCCCGACGGGCAGACCGTCGGTGGCGGTCGAGGAGCGGAGGTCGATCGGCCCGCCCGGGGTGCCGTCGAGCGGTCCGAGGCGGAACGGCGCGTAGCGGGGGTAGGCGGGCAGTGGGTCCCCGTTGACGGTCGGGGGCAGGATCTCGAAGTCGCCCCAGCGTGCTCCGGCCTCGTCGAGTGCGATCCGGCGCTCGGCCATGTCGCCGGACGTCCCGGTGAACGGCGCGTCCATGGCCGGGACGACGGCCACGGCGAGCAGGGTGACGACGCCGGCCTTCACGGCGCGCCGCCAGGCCCGGCGGCGGATCCGAGTGGCGACGGTGCGCAGATCGGCGACGGTGGGGCGGGGCGTGTCGGCCGCAGTGGGTGCGGCGGGCGCCAGTTCGGGGGCGAGGAAGGACGCGAGCACCCACAGTGCGGCGCTCGTGAGAGCCGCCACCAACGCCTTGACCAGGAGCGGGTCGCCGGCGGGCGTCCACGGGCGCCGTACGGCCAGAGCCACGCACGCCGCGATCAGCACGACGGTCACACCGCCCAGTGCCCTGGTCACCACCGTCGGTCGGTGGTCCGGGAGGCGGGCGGCTCTCGTGTCGCCGCCGTCCCCTTCCGCCGTGGCATCCCTCCCGACGCCCTCACCCCTCCCGGCGTCCGCCTCCCTCCCTGAGCCCGCGTTCGTGTCCGCGATGTCAGGTTCCTCGGTCACCAGTCCCCCCGGGCCGGTCGTCCCCTCGCAGCACCTGTGTGCGACAGGGGGAGGCTACCCGCCGGCCCGGCTTCGGACCACAGAGTCAGGCGTCAGACACCGGTGTAGACGAAGCCCGCCCAGTGTGAGGGGCCTTCGTGGATCCGCTGGTCGACCAGCGCCGCCATGTCGGCGTCCGGTTCCCCGTCCGGGTCGAGCAGCCGGAACTCCGGTAGGCAGGCATGCTTCTCGGCGAGGGTCGTGTCGCGCAGCCAGATCTGGGCCCGGCGCAGCGCCTCCGGGGGATCCACCTTCGCACCGCGCCACAGCTGGTAAAACCTCGCGGTCAGCAGGCCGGACGACATGTCACCGACCGGCCAGAGCGTGCCGATGACGCCGGCGGCGCCCGCATGGAGGATCCCCGTGTGCAGGGCGATGACCTCGTCCGGGACGGACCCGCCGGCCACACCGGTCTCGCAGGCAGACAGGACCGCGAGCCGGACATGGGCCAGTCTCCGTGTCAGGAGGTCCTCCAGCGTGATGGGTTCGTCGTCGGCGGCCACCAGCCGACTGCGCAGGGGTTCGCCGAGCGATGCCTCGCCGTGGCACGCGAAGTGTACGACCGGGAAGCGGTCCAGTGCCTCGAGGATGTCGGACCGGGTCGACTCCGAGGTGCGCATCACCGTTCCGTCGGCGAACCAGCGGCGGGCTGCCGCCACCTCCTGCTCGCTCGCTGGCAGCGTGGGGTCGTTGATCGCCAGCACTGCGGTGGCTGCCTCGTCGTACGGCGGTCGCTCGAGGAGGGAGCGCGCGCTGGGTGCGTAGGTGATCAGAGCAGCGTCGAGTGCGTAGCGCCGCCCGGTGACCGTGTCCGGATCGGTGATCCACGCCGCGTGGAGCGGAAGCCAGCTGAGCAGGTCGCCCGCCACGAGGACGACGCGCGGCCTGCGGAGAGATGAGAGCAGCGGTCCCATGACGAGCTCCCACAGTTCCCCGGAGACGGCGGCGAGGTCCGTGTCCCAGCCGTCCGAACTACCGTCGGTGACCAGTCGCTCGTACGCCGTCCGGAACGTCGTCACCAGGGTTTCGAGCCTCCCCACGGTCAAGGTGTCGAGCCAGAGGAGCTCCGGATCACCCGCCGGGTCGTCGCTGTTCCCGACCAGAAGGACCAGTCCGCCGACGTCGGTGACGGCAATGTAGGCCAGCGGGGCGGTCACGGCCGCGCTCGCGATCCGGGCGTATGGCAGCGGCGGGCGGCGGGCCTTGGCGTCCCGGGTCTTCTCGCCGGGCGGTTCCAGCGCTTCCGAGAGCAGGACGGCTCGTCCCTGCTCCAGGGTCTCCACTGCCTGCCCGGTGCGTCCCAGCCTGGCCAGTGCGTAGGCCGCTCGGGGAGCAAGTTCCCGACCCTGTTCCAGGAGCACCGCCTTGTCCCGCGGCCCGGTCTGCAGCCGGTACATCCGATCGGCCGCCTCCAGCCCGATGCGGGATGCGTCAAGCGCCGTCTCCCAGTCACCACGGTCGGCCGCACTTCGGCTCCAGTTCAGTGCCGCGAGCAGTACCGCGTGCGGCGACGAGCGCTGGGCAAGGGCGCAACTCTCCCGCCAGGAGTCATCGGCCTCGCCGGTGAGGTCGGCGCAGTGGGAGCGGAGGCGGTCGGCCTCCAGCGCGTTGGCGAGGGCGTTCAGGAGCGCTGCCCGCTCCGGCGAGCCCGCCGGTGTGCTGCGGAGAGCTGCCCGGGTGGCAGCCACGGACTCCTCCGTGCCCGCCGTATCACCCGTGGCTCTGGATCGGTCGAACAGCGCTTCGCCAAGCCATGCCAGGTACTTGTGCCGGTGCGGGTCGTCCTCGCAGCTGCGGGCCAGGGCCTCCTGCTGGAGGTCGACCGCGCGATCCAGGTCGGCGATGTCCTCCGACACGGAGTAGCGGGCGCGGAGCGCCTCGCCGAGCGACGATGCGTGGCGCGGCCAGTCGGGCGAGTCGGCGGTTGTGGCCGCGAGTGCGCCTTCGAAGCACCGCAGGCACTCGTCGAGGTCCTCCTCCCGGATGTCCGCCATCCAGGCGCGGAGCAGGAGACCCCCGAGGTTCGAGACGATGTCCGGCCAGCGGTCCGGGGAGCGGATACGCGCGAACTCGGCGGCCTCCCGGGTCAGCCCAGTGGCGGTCCGCAGATCGGCGAGGTCGCCCTCCTGGTCGTACTGGGCGGCGAGAACTCCGGCGTAGAGGTTCAGGACCTCGTGGTGATCGCGGTCCTCCCCGGCGCCGGCCGCGGCCATGGCCCGGGCGTCGGTGAGCGCCTTCCGCAGGTGCTTCGGGCGCCCTCCGGACTCGAATCGCTCGAGCGCGTCGTACACGCTGTCGTACAGCTCGTTCACACGCTTCCTGCGGTCGGCGTCACTCCACAGCCGGCCCAGCCCGGTGGACTCCACGTACGCGTCGATGGCCGCATCGGCCCCCGTACGCCGACAGGTGCGGATCAGCGATGCGATCGCGTCGTAGCGTTCGACGATACGCTCGCCCTGCGCCTCAGCCTTGTGCCGGCGGCGGTCGAGCAGATCGTCCACCCCGTCCGTCAGCAACTCGGGGAACCGCTCGAACACCGCCTTCACGGCCGTGCGAGACCTGGAGCGGCCGAAGGCAGCCAGCGCTTGTCGGAGCTCACCGAACCCGGCCTCGATTCGGTCCGGGCGTGGGCCGGTCCGGGATGCGCCGGTCCGGTTGGCAGCAGCCCCAGCGGCAGTCGGCACCGGGACGCAGCCGGGAAGGTCCCAGCTCTGCGTGGTAGCCGTGAACGAGCACGGTACGTGGCTTCGCAGCGCCCCGAGCAGGTCGAGGTCCGGTGCCGAGAGGCGACTGGCGGCCTGGGCCATGCGGTGGCCGGCGATGTCCTGGACCAGGCCGGAGGCCACCCCTCGGGCGACCTCGGCGCACTTCAAGCCGGAGGTCTCCACGTTCATGCGGAGCGTGAGCGTGACCGGTTCCTCGGCCGTGAGGCAGTGGACGGCGATCTGTGCCGTCCTCACGCCGAGCGTGCTGCGGACGTCCACCTGGACCGACGCTGCCCAGTCGAAGCGGATCTGTCCCGCGAACCAGGGCGTCGGCACGCCGGGCCACGGTCGGCGTCCGGCGGCCTCGCGCCAGCCCAGCGTGTCGTCCGCCGCGGCGAGCCAGGAGGACAGGTACAGGATCCGTCGGTCCGTGATGACACAGGTCGCCGGGCTGCCGAGTTCCCACAGCAGCGCCAGGAAGGGCCGACCGGCCGCCTGCGGTCGAAGGCTCCACTGGGAGACCTGTACCGTGCCCTGCCAGCGGATCGACTCGCCGGGCCCGAGCAGTGGCAGGTGCGCGGGCGTGAGCGCGGGTGCGGCGTCGCCCGTGGAGGTGGATCCGTCCGCCGGAGCGAGCAGTGGGATCACTCCTCGTCCTCCTCCGTCTGCCGTGCCAGCTTCCGCTTGATCTCTTCCTGCTCGTCGGGCGTGATCCGCTTCTGGCGGACACCACCGGTGAGCCGGTCCAGGACGGCCTTGCGTTCCAGGTCTTTCCGCTTCTTCGCGGCAGAGTCCGTCGGTTCGGCCACGGCCGCCACCTCCTCGGTCCGACATTCCTCCGCCCACCGGGCGGGGCCTCAGAGAACGATGATTTCGTTGGATTCCCATCCCGTCGGGTACCGGCGGGTGCTCCGGCGTCGGGCGACCGCCCTCACCCGCACCCGGAACGCGGGCCGGCCGGCTGTCGCCTCATCTCCTGCGACAACGGCAAGGATCTCGTCCGACACCGCCTCGCCCGGCTCGATCCAGTCGTGCTCCGAGAAGATCGGACCGGCCATGACGTCCCTCCAGGTGGCGGGTCTTCCGGGTTCGAGTCGGTCGACCACTTGGAGTTCCACGATGCGAAGCTCGCTGTCGAGGGGGATCTTCGCGGATCCGGTGTTCCTGAGGACGGCCCTCACTTTGATCCGGTAGCCGTCGTCAAACCGCTCGACCTCGGACACGGTGGACAGCTCGGCCCGATAGCCGAAGGTCCTTCCCCGGGCGACCTTGAAGTAGGCCCACAGCCCTCCAGCGAGGATGCCGAAGGCCGTCGTCAGATCCTTGATGTCGGCGGCCGTGCTGCTCATGCCGAAAGCTCTCAGTCTCCAACGTGGTCGATCACCCCACCGTCCGTGGGCTCGCCGTCCTGCACCGTCCCACTCCAGGCTCGCGCGGGGGCGCAGGGGCCGCGACTCGGTGGTGCTCGGCGGGTGGTCACCACGATGCCGGCAGCCCACGCCTGCCCGCCCCACCGTCCCACCCAACCGCCCTCACGAGCGACGGAACAGCGGCGACACCCGGTTTCGGCAGATACGGTCCGGGCGGCAGCAGCCGTTCAGCGGCAAGTCGGCATCACTCCCGCTACCGGAGCCGGCACGACCGGACAGGACGTAACCGGTGGCGGGGCCTGCACCAGCCGGCCCCACCAGCTCCGGCCCGCCCCGCACACGCGTTGGCCCGCCGGCGAACGGAGCCGGCGGGCCAACGGGCGCAACTACTGGGCTAGGCGAGGAACTTGGCGATCGCCGCCGCCTTACGCTGCAGCTTCTCGGGGCTCACCGAGGCCAGCTCGGCGGCGATCTTGTCGGCGTGCGTCTTCAGTTGCTTCACCACGGTGGTGTCGGTGTCGCCCTCACCCGCCGTCCCCGCCTCGGCGAGGCGGGCGGCCTGGACGCAGGTCTGCGTCTGCGGCTCCAGAATGGTCAGCAGGGCGTAGAGCTTGGCGAGTTCCTCGATGGTCATGATGGCCTCCCAGGTTTCGGGGCGTACGAATCATCACGTAGCGTACCCACTCGACTCCCCTCCGTCGTGGAGACACGGCCGCGAGCAGCTCGGGCGCTGGGCCAGGCGCAGCGGGCCGGCCGGCCCGGCCCGGAGCCCGGTCAACGGAACCTGCGCTCAGCGATCGGCATCGGCGCGATCGGGATCGGGATCGGGATCGGCGGGGACTCCGAACTCCGCGGTCTGCGCCGGCAACTCGATCCTGGGCACGAGAACCAGCACCGCCCCTTCGCCGCGAGACGGCGGGCGCAGGCGGCGGCGATCAGGGTCTTGCCGGAACCGGTGGCGTGGGAGTGTGACTGGGCACTGCACTTGACGGATGGGTCTTGAGTTGGGCGCGTAAGCGTCTCGTTCGGCAAGGACGTTCTCGTCGATGCAGCTGGTGAGCCTGGAGGAGTACTCGCTCAGTGAACGACCAGCGGGGGCACGTTGACGTCACCGGCCGACGCCGGGCAGCCGGGCAATCGGTGAGCCGGGCTCTGCACCCGGGTCCCCTCGACTGCCTCGTAGCAGGCTTCGATCAGGGCACGCAGCGCGCCCCGGGGCGGACCGTTCCGCACCGCAAGGCAGGTCTGCATGACGGGCGCCGGGTCGCTCAGGGGGCGGAACACCACGCCGGGAACGGAGAGCTGATCGGCGTGCGGGGCGTAGAAGACCGTCCAGGACGGCTTGCCGTAGCCGATGGCGGCGAGGGTGTCCTGGTCGTTGGTGAACTCCGGGCCCAGGACGGGCGTGTAGCCGGCGGCCCGGCAGGAGCGCAGCACCAGGTCGTGGAGTGCGGGGTTGCGGGAGCGGGGGGAGAGCCGCAGCGGTAGTTCCGCGAGCCGGGCCAGCGCGACGCTCTCCCGCGCGGCAAGCTCGTGGCCCGCGGGTAGCGCCGCCATCAGCGTGTCCTGCCACAGCGGCAGGAACTCCAGCCCAGGTTCGGTCCGTTCACCGCGCAGCAGGGCGGCGTCCAGGTCACTGGCCCGCACCCGCGCCAGGCGTTCCTCGGTACTGCTGGTGACGAGTTCCAACTGGGCGTGTCCGGTACGTCGGGTGAACGCCGTGAGTACCGCGTCCAGCCGGGCACCCAGCCCGGAGCTGGTGCCGAGGCGCACCGTCGCGGCCTGTTCGGCGCGTAGTTCGTCGATGGCCTCCCGGGCACGTGCCTGGAGGGCGAGCATCTCCCTGGCGTACGGGAGGAGCCGGTTGCCGGCCTCGGTGAGCCGGACAACACGGGTGGAACGGGCGAACAACTCGCTGCCCAGCTCACGTTCGAGCCGACGCAGCTGCTGACTGACCGCGGACTGCACGATGTGCAACCGCTCGGCGGCACGGCCGAAGTGCAGCTCCTCCGCCACCGCGAGGAAGTAGCGCAACTGACGCAGCTCCATGGCCCCCGGCCTCTCTGCCCGCCCTGACCAACATTAATCACCGTTCGCGATCAGTGTAGGCGCGGATCGCTCATTGGCCGGCAGAGATGATCGCGGTTGGCTGGGGGCATCACGAACCGCGCGGCCCGCAAGGACCCACGAAGAAGAGGAGAACCCATGCCCAGCCTGGACATCAACGACACCACGCTCCACTACGAGGACGAGGGGGCCGGTCCGACGCTGCTGTTCCTGCACGGCTGGGGCACCAGCGGCCGGACCTGGGGCGCCCAGCTGCCTGAGTTCACCCGCGACCACCGGGTCGTCACCCTCGACTGGCGCGGCTGCGGGCGCTCGGCCCGCCCCGTCCGAGGCAACACCACGGCCGGGGTGGTCAGCGACCTGGTGGCGCTGATCGGCGCGCTGCGGCTGGACCGGCCGGTGGTCGTCGGATCGTCGATCGGCGGGACCTTCGCCACCGAACTGGGGCTGCGGCGACCCGAGTTGATCGCGGGCATCGTCCCGGTGGGAGCGCCGGGGTACTGGCCGTCGGCAGAGGGCCAGGCAGAGCTCGTCGCCGCTCTGCGCCGCGACCGGGCCGGTACGGTCGCCGATTGGGTGCCGGGGTGGTACGCGCCAGGCACCGCGCCCGCGCTCATCGACTGGACTGTCCGCCAGATCCTCGACTCCGGCGTCCACATCGACGAGCACCAGGCCACCGCCGACGGCTACGACCCACGCCCGACCCTGCCCGGGCTGCGGGTACCGATCCACTACATCCACGGTGAGCTGGACACCGCGATCCCCCTGGAGGTGGCCCGGACCTGCGCCGCCCTCACCACCGGAGCCGAGGTGACCGTGATCGCCGACGCCGCTCACATGCCACACCAGGAGCTCCCCGACCGGTTCAACGCCGCACTGCGCGCCGCGCTCGCCCGGATGGCCCAGGCCGCCCGCACCACTCCGTAACCTGCCCGGACAAGCCCACCGAGACCGTCCCGGTCAAGACGGGTACCGCCGACCTGGACCGACAGCCGACCGACAGCCGACCGACAGCCCCCCTGGATCCCACCGGCGCCGCAGATCAGACCGGCCCGCTGCTCGGCCGCGCGCCCTATGCCAGGAGGAGGGTCCGGTCCCAGGCCGGGGGCGTGTCGGTGGCGGCGGCGAGGAGTGCGAGGGTCACTCCGGCGGCACCGTCGAGGTATCCGGGGCCGTCGGCCGCGGCGAGGGGGCCGGCTGCGAGCAGCTGTTCGGTGAGTTCGGCCGCGGTGCGGGTGAGGTCCGAGTCCTCGGTGTCGTGGGCGAACCGTGAAGTGATGTAGAGCAGACCTGCGAGCCCGTGGCACAGGCCCGGGGCGCCGTGGGTGCCGCCTTGCGCGGCGGTGCGCCGGTGGACAGCCCTGATGGCCCGGACGGCCAGGTCGCGCAGGGCGGGGTCGTCGAGTGCGGCCGCGGCGAGCCACAGGGACCGGGCGATGCCGGGGCTGCCGTAGCACCAGGAGGAGCTGCCGGTGCGGGGATTGGACGGGGCCGGGTGTCCGGCCGGGGCGATCTTCCCTGGCCAGTCGGGGCCGTGCGCGTCGTCGACGCGTTGTGCGGTGAGCCAGCGTGCGGTCCGGGCAACGGCCTCCGCGTGCCCGGGAACGGTGATGCCGGCGGAGAGGGCGAGGGAGAGCAGTGCCAGCGGTCCGCAGATGCCGTGTGCCAGACCGCAGTCGAGCAGCCCGTGGGGGAATTCCTCGCGCGTCGAGACGTCTCGGATCTGCGCTGCGGGGGTGTACCAGCGGGGTGTCCCGGCGTCTTCGCCGCACAGGGCCACCAGGGCCGTGAGCACGGCGCACAGGGCTCGGCGGGTCTGCGGCTCGTGGTGGCGGCACAGCAGGTAGGCGCCGGTGCCGGTGAGTCCGGAGACGACGTCGAAGGTGCGGACGGGCACGCCGTGGAGGTGGTCGCCGAGTGCGCGTGCCCGTGTGGTGGCTTCCCGGACGAGGGTGTCGTGGACCTCGGGCAGCACATCGGCGTCGCCGGTGAGGGTCCACGCGGTGAAGGCGAGGCCGCCGAGGCCGCCGAACAGGCCCGGGGACGCGGTCCCCAGGCGCCGGGCTCCGGCGGCCGACGCGGCGAGGTAGCCACGGGCCGGCGCGTCCCATCCCCGCCCGGGAAGACTCCGGTCGAGTTGGTGGTAGGCCAGGGCGATTCCCGGGCCGCCGCCGTCGAGGTCGGGCCGCACGCAGGTGGGGGCGGGACGGGGGCGCCCGGCCAGGGAGGCGACGAAGTCGAGTGCTGCCGCGGCGGTGTCCGGGGGCAGCACCGCATCCCATTGCTTCAGCGCAGGCTCCCTCGTGACGGGGCGTGGGGGGGGGGGGGGGGGGGGGGGGGGGGGGGGGGGGGGGGGGGGGGGTGGGGGGTGGGGGGGGGGGGGGGGGGGGGGGGGGGGGGGGGTGGT
>NZ_JBVJCO010000024.1:0-14611 GCF_055588525.1 Kitasatospora sp. NPDC041988 | reverse complement strand
TCTCCCTCACCCCCCCTCTTCTTAGTGGGGGTTTGTTGTTGTTCCCCCCCCCCCCCCCCCCCCCACGACAGGTCTTCTACTGCCGGTCCGGCGTCAGCGACAGCGGGGCGGCTCGGTACAGCCGTCCGTGCGGTCGGTGGTGAAGATGGTGTCGCAGCACATCATCGGTTCCAGCGTCTGCTCGTCGGTCTCGGGCAGTTCCTGGAGTTCGAGGACTTCGAGAACGTCGGTGTCCATGGTGGGTGCTTCCTCTCTCGTTGGGCCCGGCTGGTCAAGGGGTGTCGACCAGCCAGGAGCGGTTCCCGCCGTGCCGAAGACGCAGCAGGAAGTCCAGGACGCCGGCCAGGCCGACGTTGTACGCCGCGCTGACGTCGCGCAGGGTGTCGTCGGGGACCAGGAGGCGCCCTTCGCGCACGGTCGCCCGGGCGTGCAGGCAAGCGGCGGTCTGGGCCGCCCGGTCGCGGTAGTGCTCCTCGCCGGTGGCGTCGGCGACGTCGAGCAGGAGTTCGGCGTTTCCGGCGGCCCCGTGGCAGGTGCTGGGGCCCAGTCGGCTGCGGTCGAAGTAGGCCGCGTGGGCGGCGCGTTCGGCGTACGCGCGAAATCGCGTCTCGCCGGTGGCGCGCCACAGTCGGATGAGGAAGGTGCCCACACCGGACGCGCCGTGGCACCAGAAGTTCAGGTCGGTGCGTTCGGCCTGTCCCGGTCCCTTGGGCCAGTCGGCCCGGTCGCCGTGTGTCCGGGCGGCGGCGCACAGGGCGTGTCCGGCCCCGGTCGCTGCGTCGATGAGGTCCGGACGGCCGAGGACACGGCCCGCGGCGAGCAGGAAGGCGCAGTTCCCGGCAACGCCGTGCCCGAACCCGTAGAGCGCGGAGCCGACCGGTTCGCCCCCCGGTCGCGTGCCGGGCGGCCGGTCGAGGGGGCCGGTAGCGCCGGAGCTCAGGCGCAGGACATCGTCGGCGCACCGGGATGCCCGGTCGGCGAAGCGTGCGTCGCCGGTGGTGCGCCACAGATGCAGTTGCGCCAGTCCCGCACCGGCGAGACCGTGACAGATGTCGGGGTTGGTGGCGTCCAACGGGATGCGCAGGGCGTATCGGCGGGCGCGATCGGCCAGTTCGGCGTCGCCCAGGGTCAGCGCGGCGTCGTGCAGCGCCCAGACGGCGCCGGAACGTCCGAAGTACAGGCCGGGCAGGACGCGGTGACCGGGTTCGGTGAGGCGCTGGTCCAGCCATCGGGCCGCCGTACGCAGCGTGGGTTCGGCTGTGGGCCGGCCGTGGCGGACCGCCCGGTCCAGGACGGCCAGAACGCCGGCCGCGCCGAGCTGGAGGCTGCACGGGTCGCCGCGCGGCGCCGAGGCGGGGCGCGGCCACAGGTATTCGCCGACCGGGTCGATCGTCACGGCCAGATGTGCCAGGCCGTCTTCGATCAGCCGTTCCAGCGTGTCGTGGTCGAGGGTCGGGCCGGCCGTCACGGACGGGTCGGCGGCGGGTTCCTGACGAAGGAAGGCTGCGGCTTGTCCGATCGTCCAGCGGCCTGGAGGGTCTGCGGTGAGACCCAGGATCAGGGGGGCGAGGGCGTGCAGCGCGGGCGCGGTGGGCAGGGCGGTCTCCACGAGCCGCGCGATGCGCTCACCGGCGCCGCGGCCTGCGGGGGAATCCGGGGCGAGCAGCGGGATCATGCCGGTGGCCACGTGCAGGAGGGTGGCTCCCAGGCTGTAGCAGTCGGCTTCCGGACCGGGGGCGGGTGGCGGTGCGCCGTCGCCGTGGGCGGGGTGTTCGAGGTATTCCGGGGCGGTGAAGCCGTGGGTGCCCACCACGGGTGTGTCCTCGCCGAAGCGGATCGCGCATTCCATGTCGACGAGCACGGGTGTGCCGTCGGGGGTCATCATGACGTTGCCGGGCTTGAAGTCGCGCAGGACGTACCCGGCGTCGTGTGTTGCACCGATCAGTCGGGCGAGTTCACGGGCGAGACTCCAGGCGCCCCGTGTCGGGACCGGGCCGGCGTCGCGCGTGCGGCGCTCGGCGCACCACCGGGCGAGGTTCGTGCCCGCGATCAGGTCCTGCACGAGGAAGACGTGCCCGCCGGCTTCGAAGACCTCGTGCACGGCCGGGGTGATGCCCAGCGGCGCGAGCCGCTCCAGGACGGTGCCCTCGTGGCGCAGCCAGTGCCTGGCGTCCCGGCCGCACGAGTCGGCGCCCACGTGCGGCCGGGCTTCCTTGATCAGTACGTCTTGGCCGGTGTGCCGGTCGTGTGCCCGGTAGACGCCGCCGCGGTTGGAGTGGCGGATGGCCTCCTGGACGCGGTAGCGGTCGGCCAGGAGCACGGGGTCACCACGCCGTCGCCCGGACGCGGCGGGCGCGGGCGGCTCGAACGGGAGCGGGGCCCAGGCCGGGGGTGAGAACCACGGGTTGCGCTGGTCCACGACGAACGTTCCGTCCGGTGCCCGCAGCCGACCCTCGTACAGTCCCTCGTCGTTGAGGGCGAGTGAGGGCGTGAAGCTGCCGTACCGGTAATGGACGAGGCTGTCGGGCCGGTATCGCCGGTCGGACAGGATCGCCGGGCCGGCCAGGCCGCGAGTGGCCTCATGGAGAAGCTCGGCGAGGAGGCGCAGCTGGTCGTCGTCGCCGGGATAGGCGGTGAGGAACTTGCCCGCCTGCGCGCGCGGGGCCCGGACGGAGTTGAGCTCGGCGGTGATCCTGGGCGAGACGGCGAATTTGAACGCGCACCCGTGGGACACCAGGACCCTCGCCGCGTGCTCCAGGACGTGCGGCGAGGACGGACGCGTCGCGGACAGGTGCAGTTTCCAGCCCTGTTCCCGGCGCGTGTGACGGGGAGGGGTGACCATGCACCAGGTCTCGCCGTCGCGCAGCGTCCACCCCGTGGCGGAACCCTCCGACAGCACACCAGTGGTAATCGACTGATAGCTCACCGTCACGAACAGAGGATACAGGTGCCGCGCGGCCGCAGACGTCGGGATTCGGTCAAGTACCGGAGCCGCCCCGACCCGAACGCCCTTTCGCTCGAACGGACTTCGCGGGCGGCCCCGGTCGGCCGGTGCGGCGCCGCCAGGAGCCGCTGGACTTCGCTCTACGCGCCCTCGCCGGGCCAGAGAACGGCGGTCTCCACCGGGGCCGCGTAGTCGACGTCCGGGACGTCCCAGCCGTACAGCTCGCGGAACTGGCCGTAGAACCACGTCGGGCCGGCCGGGGTGTCGGCCAGCGAGGCGCCCGGGTCCTCCCACAGCTTGCGGACGCCGTCCTGGACGTCCTGGTCCAGCTCCCAGCCGTCCAGGCGGATGCGGCCCTGGGCGTCCAGGTTGAGCGGACGGGAGCCGGCCAGCTGCTCCCACAGGTCCACCGCCTGGTCGGCGGTGGTGCGCCAGCCGTCCGGGCCCAGCACGTTGCGCAGCAGCGAGGTGTAGAGGGCGATGGAGGGGATGGCGGTGGATGCCTGGGTGACGGCGGCGCCGGCGACCACGGTGAAGGCGCGGCCGCGGTCGGCCAGGACGTCCGTGTTGAGGTCGTGCGCGGTCTTCTCCAGGTGTTCCTTCGCCGCGCCGATGGTGCCCCTCCGGTAGACCGGGGCGGTGATCTCGGAGCCGACGTAGGACAGTGCCACCGTGGTGAAGTCCTCGCCGAGCAGCCCGGCGTCGGCCAGGGCCTGGACCCACAGCCGCCAGTCCGTGCCGCCCATCACCTGGACGGTCGCGGCCTGCTCGTCCTCGTCGGCCGGGGCGAGGTCGACGGTGCCGACCTTCGCGGTGCCGTCCTCGAACACCAGTGACGGGGAGGTGTAGGCCTCGCCGATCGGCTTGATGACCGAGTGGTGGACCTCGCCGGTGGCCGGGTCGGTGCGGCGCGGCGATGCCAGGGAGTAGACCAGGTAGTCCACCGGCCCGTACTTCTCGGCCAGCAGGTCCAGTACCCGGGTGCGGGTGGAGTCGGCGTAGGCGTCGGCGTTGACGAAGGTGACGTCGCCGCCGGATTCCTCGGCCAGCCGGGCGGTGGCCGCGGTGCGGTACCAGCCCGCCGAGGCGGTGCGCCGCTCGGTGCCGGCCGCCTCGAAGGCGACGCCGACGCCGCGGATGCCGTGGCGGCGCAGCCCGGCCAGCAGGATGGACAGGCCGTACCCGGCGCTGGCTCCGAGGACGAGGGCGACCGGCGACCGGCCGTCCGGCCGGGCCGCCGGTTCGATGTCCTGCCACAGCCGGTTGACCGTCTCCGCGCAGCCCTCGGGGTGGGAGTTGACGATCAGGTAGCCGCGCTGCTTGGGGGTGATCTCCTGCTTGCTCACTCGGTGGTGCCCTCTCCGGTGGGGTGGCCCAGCCGGGCGAGGAGGTGGTGCTGGTCCGCGATGGTGTTCAGGCGGCCTGCCTCCTCGTCCGGGATGGCCATGGTCAGGCGCGTCTCCAGGGTGACGACGAGCTCGTAAAAGGCGAGGCTGTCGATCCCGAGATCCTGCTCCAGGTGTCCGTTGTTCAAGATCGTATCCGCGCTGGTGGCTGCCGCTTCTGCCAGAGAGTCACGGAGGATCAGCGCCGTAGTTGTAGGGCTCGGCATTGTCTCGGGTGCCGTTCGTCGGCTACCCGGCCGCCGCGTCGAGGCGGCGGTCGATTGATCAGCGGCGGACCGCTGCGACGAGGCGTCGCAGTGCGGCGTGGCCGGGTGGGCCCCAGGTGGGCTTGCCGCCGGGGCGGCCGTGGACACCGGCCTCTCCGATGAGGATGCCGCCGAGGGCGCGCAGCACCGCCCAGCCGCGGGCGCGGCGCAGGGTCGCGGTGTCCGGGGTCGGTCGGTAGGCCCGGTGGAAGCGGTCGGCGGCGCCGTCCGGCAGCAGTGTCCAGGCGGCGGCGAGGTCGCAAGCCGGATCGCCCGCGCAGAGGTCGCCGAAGTCGATCACGCCGCAGAAGGTGCCGTCGGCGGTGAGGATGTTGGCCGGGTGCAGGTCGCCGTGGAGCCACAGTGCCGGGCCCGTCCACTCGGGCGCGGCGACGGCGTCTTCCCAGACGGTGCGGACGGAGTCCGGGTCGGCGATCAGTCCCAGCTCGGTGGCCGAGGCGAGCTGCCGGGCGAACGGCTCGGCACAGTCCGCCAGCGGCCCTCCGCGGCCAGAGCCGCTGACGGGCGCCCCGCTGGGGGCGGGTCGGTGAAGAGCCGTCAGGAAGGCGGCCAAGGTGTCGGCTGCCTCTGCAGCACGCGTGACGGGGACGCGGTCGGCGGGTTCGCCCGGCACCCAGGTGGTGACGAGCCAAGGGCGCGGAAACCGCTCGGAGGGCTCGCTGAGGCGCTGCGGGACGGGGATCTGCAGCGGGAGGTGAGGGGCGAGGGCGGGCAGCCAGGCGTGCTCCTTGCGCAGCAGCGCGTCAGCGGACCGCGTCGCCCAGGGCAGCCGGACGGCGAGGTCGTCGCCGAGCCGCCACAGCTGGTTGTCCCAACCACGCGCGCCGAGCCGCACGGGGCGGTCGGCCAGGTCGGGGTGCTGATCGCGCAGCAGGTCCTGGACCAACTCCACAGTGATCTCGATCTCGGTGTGGGTCATGCGGAACAACGGTAGTCGGTCGGTGGCCGGCCCGTTCCTCCCCCGTCCGGAGGGTCCTTGGGTGGCGGCCCGTCAGGCGCGGCTCGGTGCCGGTACCGGGTCCGGGTCCGTCCCAGGCTCCGGCCCGTCAGACTCTGGCCCAGGCCCAGGCCCAGGCCCAGGCCCAGGCCCAGGCCCAGGCCCAGGCCCAGGCCCAGGCCCAGGCTTCGGCCCAGGCTTCGGCCCAGGCTCCGGCTTCGGCTCGGAGAGGAGCGCTGTCGCGCGGCGGGGAAGCAACAGCGGGGTCGCCAGCAGGAGCACGCCGGCCAGGGCGATGGCCGGACGAGGGCCGAGCAGGGCGCCCAGCAGGCCCCAGAGGGCCGTCAGGAGCGCCGTCGAGGCCTTGGTCGTGACCGCCCAGGCGGACAGGGTGCGGGTGACCCGGTCGGTGGCGGTGCGCTGGAGGCGGTAGGTGGCGTAGACGGGGTTGAAGACCCCGCAGCAGAAGATGAGCCCGAACTCGACGCCCATCACCAGCAGCAGTCCTCCGGTGCCCGGCCCCAGGAAGGCCAGGCCGACGGGCCAGAGCGCGCGCAGCGCCCCGAACACGACCAGGACCCGGTGCTGCCCGAACCGGGTGGCGAGCGGCCGGGCCAGCCGCGAACCGAGCAGGCCGCCGATCGAGGGCGCGGCGAAGGCGAGGCCGTACTGCCACGGTGCGAATCCGAGTCGGCCGAGCATCAGGACGGCCAGCAGCGGCTCGGCGGCCATCACCAGGCCATTGAACAGGGCGGTGTTGAAGAGCAGCGGACGCAGCGTCGCGTCGGCGAGGATGTACCGCCAGCCGTCGAGCAGGTCCCCGGCCCGCATCCGCGCGGCCTCCCGGGGCGCGGGCCGCGGCTCGTGCCCGCCCGTCGCGCGGATGGCCAGGGCCGAGAGCAGGTAGCTGACCGCGTCGGCCGCCACCGTCACCACCGGACCGAGGAGCCCGATCGCCGCGCCGCCCAGCGGCGGTCCGATGATCGTGGTCGTCCAGGCCGTGGACTCGAAGCGGGCGCCCGCGACGAGCAGGTCCTCGGCCGGCAGCAGCGTCTTCAGGTACGCGCCGGAGGCGGCACGGAAGGTGATGTCGGCCGCCGCGACGACGACCGAGACCAGGAGGAGCTGGAGGAAGGTGAGCACGCCGAGCGCGAACGCGGCGGGGATCGTCAGCAGCGCCGCGAACCGCGCCAGGTCCATCGCGATCAGCACCGGCCGCTTGCGGCGGAACTCCACCCACGGGCCGAGCGGCACCGCCACGACCGCGCCCACCGCAGCCCCCACGCAGGAGAGCGCGGCGACCTCGGCCGGTCCGGCGTGCAGCACCCGGATGGCGATCAGCGGGAGGGCACCGAAGGCGAGCCACGTACCGAGCGCGCTGGTCCCGTACGCCCCCCAGAGCCACCCGAACCGCCGCCCCAGCCGATGCCCGAGTAGATGCCCCAGCCGATGTCCCAGCCGATGTCCGAGCTGATGTCCCAGCCGGTGCCCGCTCCTCATGCCCGACGCCCCTCGCCACTCACCCGCACAACCGATCCGCGATCGGAATCATCAAAGCGAGCACCATGCCCGGGGATCAAACAACCGCAGGACCGCCAGCCACAACGAGCAGTTGTAGGCATAGGGTGTCGGCATGGACCTCGACACCGTCCGGACCTTCGTCGCCGCCGCCGACGCGGGGCAGTTCCAGGAGGCCGCCGCCGAGCTGGCGGTCACCCAGCAGGCCGTCTCCAAGCGCATCGCCGGGCTGGAGCGCAACCTCGGCGTGCGGCTGTTCACCCGCACCGCGCGCGGCGCCGAGCTCACCATCGACGGACAGGCGTTCCTGCCCCACGCGCGCGAGCTGCTGCGCGTCGCCGAGCGCGCGGTCGCGTCCGTGCGCCCCGGCCGCCGCCCGCTGCGCGTCGACGTGATCACCTCGCGCAGCGCGCAGTCGGCCCTGATGCGCGGCTTCCACCGCGCGTACCCCGACATCGAGCTCGACGTGGTGATGCTGTTCGACATCGAGACGGCCGTCGCCGCCATCCGGTCCGGCGCGATCGACGCCTCCTTCCGCGCCGTCGCCGCACCCGGCCGACCCCTCCCCGAGGACATCGAGTCCGTCCGGGTGCTCGACGAACCGCTCCAGCTCCTCACCGGCCCCGCCCACGCGCTGGCGGGCGCCCGGTCGGTGACCCTCGCCCAGCTCGCCGGGCACCGGATCTGGATGCCCGGCATCGTCCCCGGTACCGAGTGGACCGCCTACTACGACGACCTCGTCGCCGAGTTCGGCCTCACCATCGAGGCAACCGGCCCCAACTTCGGCTCCGACGCACTCCTCGACACCATCGCCGACACCCCGGCGCTGGCCACCTTCATGGGCGAGCGGACCCGCCTCATCTGGCCCGCCGACCACGGCCTGCGCCGCATCCCGGTGACCGACCCGACGCCCGTCTACCCCCACTCGCTCCTCTGGCACCGCGACAACCCCCACCCAGCCCTGACCACCCTCCGCACCCACCTCACCGCCACGACACCCGGCCACGACGCCGCCGGGACCTGGACCCCGGACTGGGTGATTCCCCGCTGAACGCCGCCAAGTCCGCGATCACCGCAGCCGGACGACTCCGTCGTCAACCGGCGGCTGATCGAGAACCACGGGCCCGACCTCATGCGGGTCGTGCTCTCCATCCGTGAGGGGAAGCTCTCCGCGGCGGCCCGAAGCCGATCACGCCCCTGGCATTTGGGGTGGGAGGACTACTCAGAGGCCGGGTTCACCTTCCGTCCGTGGGAGCCGGATGCCCGTGCGATGAAGGTAGTCGCGCAGTGTGGAGACGGTCGGGCGATGTGCGATCAGCCCGATATAGCCGTCGGGACGAATGACGACAAGCGTGCCTTCACACGCACCGTAGGCATGGAAGAGACGGCGCGTCCGGTCGATCAGCACCGTCGGGCCGGCGGGAGTGCCGTCTTCCGGCGCCGGGATGACGGTGAAGGCGTGCAGGTGGTCGTCGAGTCCGCTGATTGTCCGGGAGATCCCTGGCGCGGGCCTGGCCCCGAAGGTGAGGAGGGTGAACTGGGGGCCGCGGAGGATGTCGAACAGCCGTGCCTCGGCGTCGACGGTCTGCACGGGGCCGTCGGGGGCGACGTCGCCGGCGCGAAGAGAGCTGCGCCGACCGGCGAGGTGGGTGGTCAGCGGACCGGTCCGGTAGGTGGGGTGGTCGTTGCGGTCGCGGCGTTGCTGCCGAGCGAGGAAGGACTTGATGACGAACCGCAGCACCGGCCGAACGGCCCGGGGTGGGGTGGCCGCCGAGAATCGCCGGTCGCTGTCGGCCAGCACCGCGCGGGCAACGGGCAGCCGTTCGGCCTCGTAGGTGTCCAGCAGGCTCTCGGAGCTGACGCCTTGAAGGACCAGAGCGAGTTTCCACGCGAGGTTGTGGGCGTCCTGGATGCCGGTGTTCATGCCGTGCGCGCCGAACGGGCTGTGCACATGGGCGGCGTCACCGGCCAGCAGCACGCGTCCGGCCCGGTAGGTGTCGACCATGCGCAGGTTGTAGCGCCACACCGACAACCAGGCCGGATCCGCGAGGCGGATGTCGCGGCGGCCGGTCCGCTCGGCAACCGCGCGCCGGAGCGTGTCGAGCGACGGCTGCGGCCACTCGCCACTGGGGTCCTGCTGGAGCGAGGCTACGACCTGCCAGGTTTCGGCCTGCGGGGTGGGGCGGGCGACAAGGATGTGGCCGTTGGACGCCATCCACAGATGTACGGCGTCCCGGTCGGTCAGCCCGTCGACGTGCACGTCGGCGATGAGCGCTCTGGTGTCCTCGTCGGTGGCCCCGGAGAACGACAGGCCAAGTGTGCGGCGCACCTGACTGCGCCCGCCGTCGGCCCCGACCAGATAGCGGGCCCGGACGGTCTCCACCCCGGCTCCGTCCGTATTTCCGACGGTGGCGGTCACGCCCTCGCCATCGGCCGTGAAGCCGGTCAGACGGCGGCCGAACTCCACCTTTCCGCCCAGCTCGGCCAGCCGATCGCGCAGGATCGACTCCGTTCGCCACTGGGGCAGCGCCACAGAGTCCGGGTAGGGGCGCGAGGCAGTGGGCGGCGCGGGCGGCACCCGCATGTCGAACAGCAACGGGGTACCGAGGTGAAAGCGGATCCTTGACTGGATGTCAGCAGCCGCGACGATGCGGTCGGCGATGCCGAGGTCGTCAAAGACCTCCAGGCTGCGCGGCTTGAGGGTGAATCCCCGCGAACCCTCCGTGGGGCCGGGAGCCTGTTCGATCACTCGGCATCCGATTCCCCGGCGGGCCAGGTCACAGGCCAGAGTCAACCCGGTCGGCCCGGCCCCCGTGATCAGTACATCAACGTCGTTCATTGCCCCATCCCTCTCCCCGCAGCGGAGGTCATGCCCAGTCGACCTCTGACCTCTGGCGCCCACCCACTCTGATACCTACAATTGGACCTGTCAATCGGTACCTGTCTTCGGAGGATGGACACGATGTCCCTGCGCCACGCGCTTCTCGGCCTGCTGGAAGACGGGCCTGCCAGCGGCTACGACCTGACCACGCGCTTCGAACGCTCTCTGCAGAAATACGCGTGGACCGGCCGGCAGAGCCACATCTATCCCGAGCTGAAGCGCCTCGCCGACGGCAACTTGATCGCCGTCACCGAGGAAGGCGCGCGCGGACGCCGCACCTACGCGATCACCGACGCGGGCCGCGCGGAGCTGCGCGACTGGCTGCTGACCCCGCCCGGGCCCCGGGCCGTCCGCGACGAACACGTGCTGCGCATGTCCCTGCTGTCCGTACTGGACATCCCCCAGGCGCGCGAACTGGTGCTCCGCCACCTCGAAGAAGCCGACCAGGTGGCGGCCGAACTACGAGCTCTCGCCGACGCCGCCGATGCCGATCCCCACCCCCGTGGTCGTTTGCGGTTCGGCCGGCTGGCCATCGAGTACGGGGTCCACCAGTATCAGGCGCAGCAGCGGTGGGCCCACTGGGCCCTGGAGGAACTCGACCGAGCCGAGGCCGCCGACCCGCCTTCCGAAACGTGAGCCGATGCGCTGAGGCCTCCCCGCCGCAAGGCCGCGACGGCGCAGTGTGTCATCCGCGGTGGATTACGGATCTACCGCGATGCCGGCTGCTCGCGGCCGCGACGTACGAACCGGTGCTGCTCGCCCACCTCGACGGCCGGGCCGGCGCCGGGGACGACCCCGGTGACGGTCCCGGTGACCGTGCACCGGTCCGGGAGGTGGCCGAGGGCGGGCGCGAGCTCGGCTGGGAGGTGCTCGGCTACGACCACGGCCTGCTGCACGGCTGGCTCTGCAACGACCCTGTACCAGGACGCCCTACGCGGCCTCGAAGTAGACACCGACGAACGCGGCCTGCTCCCCGGCCGGGACATCGCCGAACGCGTCGCCGCCTGGGCCAACGCACGTGGCGACACCAAGCCGGTCACGTCGTTCCCGGCCGCGCTGGTCGAGTGGGACACCCCGATCGAAAGCCGGTTCGTCCTGATCGCCACCGAGGCTCCCCCGTCCCCGCCGCAGCCCTGGTGGAACCGGCTCATCCGGCATGCCTGACCCGCTTCACACGGTCCTGCACACCATCAGGACAGCCATCGCGCCCGCCCGGAAGACACCGGCCGGGACGGAACGAATGGAGTTCAGAGGTTGTCTCACGTGGCAAGTTTCGCGAGCTTCTTGTAGCAGGTCAGGGCGGCGGCCATGGCCAGGCCTCGGCTCTGCCAGTCGTTGCGGACCACGTACGGGATCTTGAGACCACGAGCAGCTTCTGGCAGGCTCCTGCCGCATGATCGATGATTTCGCGAAAGACAACCTGCACGGGAGACTGCGGCGGGACCGCAAGGCGCTGCTCTGGAAACTCGACGGCTTGTCCGAATACGACGCCCGCCGACCTTTGACAGCGACCGGGACCAACCTCCTCGGCCTGGTCAAACACGTGGCCACCGTCGAGGCCAGGTACTTCGGCGAGGTCTTCGACCGCCCTGCCCCGGAACCGCTACCCCGGTGGCAGGACTCCGACGGCAGCGATCTGTGGGCGACCGAGGACGAGACCCGCGATCAGATCATCGGGTTCTACCGGCGCACGTGGGTACACTCGGACGCGACGATCAACGAGCTTCCCCTCGACGCCCCCGGCCACGTGCCGTGGTGGCCGGAGCCTCATGCCGACACCAACCTGTTCGCCATCATGGTCCATGTCCTCGGCGAGTCCATCCGGCATGCCGGGCACGCCGATATCCTGCGCGAGGGCCTCGACGGCCGGACCGGGTTGCGCGCCGAACACGAGAAGCAGATCGACGAGCAAGCCCGTGCAGCGTACTGCGCGAAGATCGAGCAGGCCGCCAGGTCGGCGGCACCAATCAAGGCTTAGTGGCCGGCTCTGGAGGTCCTTCGGGGGTTGATCAGGCTGCCAGGGCGTCGGAGGATTCTTCTTGTCGGTCGGCGGGTGTGTGTCGGTCGAGCCGGGCCAGTAGATCGTCCAGGTCGGAGGTGGTGAACTTCCGCTGGAACGGCTGTGCTGTGGCGTTGTAGCGGGCTTCGAATGTTCGGAGCCGGTCCCGGACCTGGGTGAGGTCCGTGAAGTCGTTGGGTTGGACGACCTTGCGTTGGACTATGGAGAAGTAGATCTCGATCTGGTTCGTCCAGGAGGCGCGGACGGGGGTGTGGACCATGACGGCTTTCGAAAACCTGCTGGCCAGGCGGTCGATAGCCCGTTGGCTGCGGTGCGAGGAGCCGTTGTCGACGACCCAGAAGACGCGTTTCGCGCTGGCGTAGGGCTCCTGGGTCATGACCTGCTCGACCAGGGCCATGAACGGCATGATCCCGGTCTTGGGCTCGCAGCGGCCGAAGACCTTCGCGCGGTGGACGTCGTAGGCGGCGAGGTAGGCCAGGGCTCCGCCGCGGCCGTACTCGTGGTTGACGCGCATCGCCCGGGCCCGGCCCAGTGCCAGGGTCGGATGGCAGCGGCAGCGGGCCTGGATTGAGGTCTTCTCGTCGCTGGAGAGGACGTACTCGTCCTCGCCCAGCGGGACGCCCTCGAACGTGCGGGCGTACAGGTCCAGGACGCGCTGGGCCTTGGCGCGGAAGTTGGGGTCACGGATGAAGATCCAGGACCGGTACTGCCAGGGCTTGAGCGCGTCCTCGCGCAGCCGGCGGCGCACCGTGGACGCGGAGACGCTGTCGGTGATCCCGCGCGCGGTCAGTTCGGCGGCCAGCTCCGGGCAGGACCAGCGCGACAGCGGCACGCCGGTCTCGGCGGGTAACTGGCAGGCCAGCGCCTTGGCATCGGTGACCTGCATGGGGGTGAAACGCGCGGGGCGCCCGGAGCGCTTGCGGTCGGCCAGGGCCGGCAGCCCGCCGTCGGCGAACCGGCCGCGCCAGGCACGAACCGTGTCCAGGGGCAGGCCCGTCTCGCGGGCAATGCGCGCATTGGAGCGTCCGCGGGCCGCGTGCAGCACCACCTCTGCCCGTCGCCGGAGCTGGTACGGGGTCTTGTGACCGTAGGCCATCTTCTTCAATCGCTCGCGCTCGGCAGCGGTCGGGAATATCGGGCGGGCCGGGGCAACGGGCATGGCAGGCGGGCCGATCGGGAGAAGTGGATCACGACGGGTCACAGCCTGCCGCATCCGGTGCCGGGACGATCCGGCAGGATGGCCGCCATGCCCACACCCGCCTAGGCCGTGGCTGACGCCTCGTCGGCGCGGTCCTGGGCCTCCAGGACGCGATGGCCGTGTTCCGCCGACCACACGCCCATCGCGCGGATCGGGACCATGAAGCTGTGGCCCAGGTCGGTCAGTTCGTACTCGACGCGCGGGGGCGCCTCCGCGTAGGCCCGCCGCGTGACGAGCCCGTCGTATTCCAGGCGGCGCAGCGTCTCGTTGAGTACCTTGGCGCTGATCCCGCCGATGGCCGCGCGCAGTCGCCCGGGCCGCATCGGGCCGTCCGCGAGCGCGAACACGACCACGCTGTTCCACCGATTGGTCAACAGGTCGAAGCCCACGCGCGCCCGACAGTCCGCCAGATACTCGCCGTTGCTCCCCATCACTCCCCCAATTATGGTCCCTCCGGCGGGAACCGAACGGTTCCTTTCGGCCGGCCTAGATTCACTCGAACGAACCGGAAGGTCAAGCAAAGGGGATCGACATGCGGATCGGAATTATGGGTGCGGGCGCCATGGCCGAGGCCCTGGGCACGGGCTGGGCGAAGGCCGGGCACGACATTGTGGTCGGAGCGCGCGACGCGGACAGGGCGACGGATCTCGCGGCCCGGCTCGGGGCCCGCGCGGGAACTCTCGCCGAGGCCGCCGTACACGGGGACGCGGTCCTCGCCGCGCTTCCGCACACCGCGATGCTCGACGTGGTCGCGTCACTGGCCGACGCGCTCGCGGGGCGGGCCGTGATCGACTGCTCGAACCCGATCGTGCCAGGGCCGGGCGGGCTCATGCTCACCACCGACGGCGGCCCGTCCGCGGCCCGCCGGATCGCGGACGCGGCGCCAGACGCGCACGTGGTCAAGGCGTTCAACGTGTGTGCCGCCGAGGTGTGGGCCCGGTACCCGGACGGCCTGGCGGTACCGCTGTGCGGGGAAGACGCCGGCGCCCTGGAACTGGTACGCGCGCTGGTGACGGACTTGGGCGCGATCCCGCTGGACGCGGGCGGCCTGGACCGGGCCGGTTACGTGGAAGCCACCGCCGCGTTCGTGATTGGGGTGTGGTTCGCGGGTGGTGACCCGCGCACGGTGCTGCCGCTCGTGGAGCACGCGCGGGGCTGATCGGGGGTCAGGTCCCCGTTCGCGGGACACCAAGCGCGACCAGCGGCTTACGCCCCGGTCGGCAGCCCCCGCGCGCCGAGAGGCCCTCGACTACGCCTGCGAGCTCTACCTCACCACCATCGACCGCCAACCGGCACAAGCCCTGTCTCTACGTCAACCCTCGAAGGATCTCCGGAGCCGACCACTTAGAGGACGTTAAGTCCGTTTCTGGTAGCGGCCGCGTTCGGGTTGCTCGAGGACTCCCTGGCGGACGAGTCGTCCCAGGCGGGAGCGGGTGACGTT
>NZ_JBVJCO010000023.1:60667-145463 GCF_055588525.1 Kitasatospora sp. NPDC041988 | reverse complement strand
GTGGTGGCCGTTCCGGTGGCTTCGGTGACCGTGACAACCGCGGCGGTGGCTTCAACCGTGACCGTGACGACCGCGGTGGCCGCTCCGGTGGCTTCGGCGACCGTCCGGCCCGCTCCTTCGGCGACCGTCCGGCCTTCGGCCGTGACCGCGACGAGCGCGGCGGCAGCAGCAGCCGTCCGTTCTCCCGCCGTGACGACCACCGCTCCGGTGGCCGCCCGCAGGCCTCCGGTGGCTTCAACCGTGACCGTGACGACCGTGGCGGCCGCTCCGGTGGCTTCAACTCCGGTGGCTTCAACCGTGACGACCGCAAGCCGCGTTGGAAGAACTGACACCGCCTGATGCCGGTTGACACCGGCTGACCTCGGTTCGGCGGGCCCGCTCCACTTCGGTGGGGCGGGCCCGTTGTCGTTCTCGCGCGGCCTGTTGTTCTGCTGGTGAGAATAACCTGTGGCGCGCGGGCGGCCCGGTCCCGTACGGTCGCGGACATGAGCAGCAGACTGCATCACGTAGCGGCGGTGAACGAGGAGATCGTCGAGCGGGGGAGCTACCGGGCGGCCGGGGGCGAGCTCGTACAGGTGTCGGAGCGACTGGCCGTGGCCAGGGAGGGGACGGTGTCGTACACGCCGGAGGCGCTGGACGCGCTGGTGCGGGCCGGCGCGCCCGGGCCGGGGCCGGGCACCGGCGCGATCGAGGTGACGGCCGAGGGCAGCATCGAGGCGGCCCGGCGGCTGGTCGGGGCCGGGGGCGGCCGGGTGGGGGTGCTCAACTTCGCCTCCGCGCGGAACCCGGGCGGCGGCTACCTGCGCGGCGCCCGCGCCCAGGAGGAGGACCTCTGCCGCAGCGCCCTGCTGTACACCTGCCTGCTGGAGGCGCCGGACTACTACGAGGCGCACCGCGCCTCCGGCGACCTGCGGTACAGCCACCGGGTGATCGTCTCGCCCGACGTGCCGGTGATCCGCGGCGCGCAGGGGGAGCTGCTGGCGCAGCCCTACCCGGTGACGTTCCTGACCGCGCCGGCGCCCAACGCGGGCCAGCTGGACCGGCGTTCGGCCGGCACGGACGTCCGGGGCGTGCTCGCCGAGCGGGCCGTCCGGGTGCTCGCGGCGGCGGCCCGGCACGAGATACGCACGCTGGTGCTGGGGGCGTGGGGCTGCGGGGTGTTCCGCAACGACCCGGCCCAGGTGGCCGAGGCGTTCGACGGGGCGCTGGCGCGGTACGGCGCGGCCTTCGAGCGGGTGGTGTTCGCGGTCTGGGACCGCACGCCCGTCTCGGCGAACCGGGCCGCCTTCGAGGCGCGGTTCGGCGCGGCCGTCGGCTGACGGTAGCCGCAGACGGCCGCTCCTCCTGGGGGCGGCGGTGCGGTCGCGCCGGGCCTTGCGCGCCGCGGGCCCCCTCGCGCGTCGCCGGTCCGTTGGCGCGCCGCCGGCTCGCGCCTGGCGTCAGCCTTGCGCGCCATCAGCCTTGCGCGCCGTCAGTTCTTGCTCGACGCCCGGGCGGTCGCGGCGGTCGAGGCGGCGGCGACCACCCCGGTGACGGCGAAGACGGACGGCCAGGCGCCGATCTTCTTCGCCAGCGGGTGCGAGCCGCCGAACGCCGCCACGTACAGGCCGGTCAGCGCGGCCGCGGTGGCCGTGCCCGAGCTGCGGTGCCACTGCGCGGCCGCGCCGGCCCCGGCCACGGCCAGCACCGCGCCGCCCAGCTCGCGCCGGCCGGTCCAGCGGGCGACGCCGTAGCCGCCGAGCAGGCCGCCCGCCGCGGTGAGCGCGGCGGGCGCCGCGGCCGAGAGCACGTTCGGGATCGTCGCCATCGTCGACTCCACTCTGCAGACTTCTCGGACTCCGTGGGGCCTCGCTGAACTCCACGGACTCCCTGGATTCCTCGGACCTCCCGACCATAACCCGGCCGCCGAACGGCCCGCCGGGGGGTCCGGCGGGCGGTGCGTCGTGCGCGCGGCGGGAATTGTCAGACAAGCTTTAGCGGAACGCCTCCTCGAAGGGGTGCGCCGCGGCCGCCCGCGAGAGGTGGTCCGCGGCCTCGGCCGCAGTGAGCACCCGCTCCAGCCGGAGGTCCCCCGGGACCTGCTGGACGAACCGGCCGGCCGCCCAGCTCCGCTCGTACAGCTGCGGGTCCAGCACGAGGGTGCGGACGCCGTCCACCACCGGGATGTCGCTGGGCGTGCCCTCGTTCCAGATCCACGAGCCGTCCGGCGCGACCAGGTTGAACACGCCCAGCGCGGTGACCCGGCGGCGGCCGTCCACCTCCTCGGTCCGGCTGAGCGCGACCACCTCCGGGTCCGGGCCGGTGCCCGGCAGGTGCCCGCCGCCGATCAGCAGGTCGGCGAGGAGCGTGTGCAACTGGAAGTTGTCGGTCAGGCCGTCCATCCGGACCAGGTAGCCGGTGCCGGTCGGGCGGTCCAGCACCAGAAGCGGCTCGTCGTCGAACGTCTTCATCAGGTACAGCAGGCCCTTGAGGTCGTGCTGCGCCTCGCCGTACCGCTCGATCAGCTCGACCAGCACGTCCGTCACGCCGGAGACCCGGGCCGAGGTGCGGACGGCGGCGTGCGTGTACACCGCGAACGAGGCCATCTGCCACAGGTGCAGCGTCCACCAGCCGATGACCGCCTGGTGGGCGGGCCAGGCGTCCGGGTCCTCCGGGTCCGCGATCCGGGCGTGCGCCTGCCCCGGGTCGTCCTCGTCCGGATCGGGCAGCTCGCCGCCGCCCGTCTCCTTCCAGCGCTCGATCAGCAGCAGCGCCCCGCTCAGCGCCCCGCGCAGGCCGGCCAGCACCTGCCCGGCGCAGGCCACCGGATCGGCGCCGCGCTCCACACAGGCGCCCACCATCATCGCCAGGTGGGCCCGCTGGAACGGTGGGAAGTCCGGCAACAGGGCGGCCAGGCGCGGGCCGACCGCCGCGGACTCGTGCGCTCCGGCCGGTCCGAGCAACCCGCCCACCAGGCGGAACGCGGCGTCGGTGCGCTCGATGTCGGCGGCCTCGACTGCCGCCTCCAACTCGGTGATCGCGCCGACGAGGGTCGGCGGCTGACGGTCTGACGGATCCGCGGACCCGCCGTGCGAGGGAATTCGGTCGGACACCATTCGCCGCAGCATAGGCGCCCGCCCTGACGGAGCGTCCGGCCGGGGTGCGGCGGGCGGGCCGTACGGGCCGGATGCAGCGGGGAAGCGGGCGGGTTTGCGGCCGGCCGGCAGGCGCCTTCGGCGTCCGAGTGCCGGAAAACGCCCGCACGGGCCGGCCAATGTCCCGCATACTCGCGCGGGTGACCGTCACCCGTGCCCTGCCGGCCCCTTCCGTGGCCGCGGTGGAACCCGCTCTGCGGGCGTCCGCGCTCGAACTCTTCCTCGACCTCGTCTTCGTCTTCACCGTCACCCAGCTCACCGGGAGCCTGGCCCACCACCTCACCGCCGGGGGGCTCGCCCAGGTGGTGGTGATGCTGGCGGTCATCTGGTGGATGTACGACGCGTTCATCTGGCTGACCAACGCGATGCCGCCCAGCAGCCACGGCCGCCGCGGTCTGCTGCTGCTCGCCATGGCCGGCTTCCTGGTGATCTCGCTCTCCGTCCCGCACGCCTTCGAGGGCAGCGGCGTCGTCTTCGGCTGGGCGTACCTGCTGGTGGTCGCCGTGCACACCGGCATGTTCGCCGTCTCCGGCGTGGCGCTCGGCCCGGTGCTGCGGATGGGCGGGCTCAACCTGGTGAACACCGCCCTGGTGGTGGCCGGCGGCTACCTCACCGGCACCGCCCAACTCGCCTTCTGGGCGGGTGCCTTCGCCCTGCAGTTCGCGATACCCCGGCTGGTCGACCTGCCGCAGTTCCAGCTCCGCTCCGACCACTTCGTCGAACGCCACGGGCTGATCGTGATCATCGCGTTCGGCGAGTCGGTGATCGCCATCGGCGTCGGCGCCGGCACCGCCGACCTCAGCGCCGCCCTGATCGCCGTGGCCGTGCTCAGCCTCATGGTCTGCGTGGGCCTCTGGTGGGCGTACTTCGGCCACGACGACGACGCCCGCGCCGAACACCACATGGCCGCGCTCCCCTCGGACCGCCGCAACCGGCTGGCGGTCAGCGTCTACAACCTCGGCCACTACGGCCTGCTGCTCGGTGTCCTGCTCTTCGCCGCCGGCGTGAAGTCCGCCGTCGCCCACCCGGACGCGCCGATCACCGCCGGCCAGGCCGCCGCGCTGGCCGGCGGCGTCGCGCTCTTCCTCGCCGTCAACACCGCTGTCCGCCGCACCTTCGCGCTCACCCCGAACCTGCCCCGGCTCGCCGCGGCCGTCCTGCTGGTGGCGGTGGTCCCGCTGGGCACCGGTGTCTCCGCACTGGCCGAGGTGGCGGCGACGGCGGGCGTGCTGGGCGCGGCCTTCGGGTACGAGGCCGTGCGGGCCGCCCGGACTGCCCAGGTCACGACGACCGGGAGGCCTGTCGGCCCCCGGTGAGAGACTCGAACCGTGACTGACCACGTGATCACGGGCGGCCTCTACCGGGTGCGCAACGTCGGCAGCGGCCTGCTGCTGGAGGTCGCCGACGGGAGCCGCCGCAGCGGCGCCAAGGTCCGGCTGGGCGCGGAGGACGGCTCGGACGCCCAGCTCTGGCGCCTCACCGCCGTCCACCCCGGCGGCGCCCTCTACCACTTCGAGAACGCCGGCAGCGGCAAACGCCTCGACGTCACCGGCGCCTCCCCCGACGACGGCGTGCCGATCCAGCAGTGGTCCGCCAACGCCTTCGGCGCCCAGGAATGGCTCCTCGAACACCACCTCGACGCCCCCGGCACCTACACCCTCACCAGCTTCATCAGCGGCAAGCCCCTCACCGCCACCACCGCCGGCAACCCGGTCGAACAGCGCGAGGACGTCGACTCCCCGACGCAGTGGTGGCACCTGGAACGGCAGGAGTAGGGCGGGGCCGCCCCCCGGTGTCCGGTCTCAGGCGGAGAGGTTGGTGTGGAGGGCGGTGAGGTCGGCTTCGGTGGTGCCGTGGGCTTGGAGGTAGGCCGGGACGGAGCCGTGGTGGGTGCGGATCCAGGCGAGGGAGGAGGCGAGGAGCGGCGCGGAGATGGGGCGGGAGATGCGCTCGGTGCCGGTCTCGTCGAGATAGGGGGTGGGGCCGTCGAGGAGGCCGAGGCCGGCGTTGGAGAGCAGGAAGTCGGCGGTGATGTCGGCGTCGGAGGCGCCCAGGAGGGACTGGACGACGGCGATGGTCAGGCCGGTGCGGTCCTTGCCGACGGCACAGTGGACGACGGCCGGGACGCCGCCGGCGGCGCCGAGCCGGCGGATGGCGGCGACCAGGGACGGGCCTGCGGTCTCGGCCATGAAGGGGTAGAGCTCGGCCTGGCCCTCCGGCCACGGGCGGTCGGTGTTCTCGCGGTTGGCCGGGAGGGTGGGGAGGTTGACCGCCTCGTGGTCGAGGCCGTGCCGCAGGTCGGGCCAGACCTCCAGCTCGAAGGGGCTGCGCAGGTCGATCACCAGGCGCAGACCGAGCGCCTTGAGGCGCTGGGCGCCCTCCGGGGCGAGGGTGTGGAAGGACCCGGAGCGGTAGAGCACCCCCTTGCGCAGGGTGCCGACGCCGCCGGCGTCGCGGAAGTTGCGCACACCGGGGATGTCGAGGAAGGCGGACGGCAGGTCGGGTTCACGGTCCGGCAGGTCGTCGGTCATGGGCTCCACCGTACGGACAAACGGTCTTCCGGGGGAAGGAATCGGACCACTGGCGGGAGGAAGGCGACCGGGTTCAGCGACCGCCGGCGACGTCGAGGAACGCGCCCGTCATGTACGAGGAGGCCGGTGAGAGCAGGAAGAGGATCGACTCGGCGACCTCCTCCGGCTGCCCGCCGCGCCGCATCGGCAGGTCGGGGGCGACCCGGTCGACCCGGCCGGGCTCGCCGCCCAGGGCGTGGATGTCGGTGTGGACCAGTCCCGGGCGGACGGCGTTGACCCGGATGCCCTCGGCGGCGACCTCCAGGGCCAGCCCGCGGGTCATCGAGTCGACGGCGCCCTTGGCGGCCGCGTAGTCCACGTACTCGTTCGGCGAGCCGAGCCGGGAGGCGGCGGAGGAGACGTTGACGATCGCGCCGCCCGCCCCGCCGTGCCGGGTGGACATCCGGCGGACGGCCTGGGCGGCGCAGAGGAAGGCGGAGGTGATGTTGGAGGCCCAGATCCGGTTCAGCCGGTCCTCGTCGATCTCCTCCAGCCGGCACTGCCGCTCCAGCGTGCCCGCGTTGTTCACCAGGGCGGTGAGCGGGCCGAGTTCGGCGTCGACGGTGGCGAACAGCCGTTCCACCTCGGCGGTTCGGGTGACGTCCGCGCGGACGGCGACGGCCGTGCCGCCCTCGCCCCGGATCGCCGCGACCACGGCGGCCGCCGCGGCCTCGTCGGCCCGGTAGTTGACGCAGACCCGGTAGCCGCGCCGGCCGGCGAGCAGCGCGGTGGCGGCGCCGATCCCGCGGCCGGCGCCGGTGATCAGGACGACTTCGTTGCGGGCGGGGCCAGTTGAGTCGGTCATGGTCCGAACGGTATCCCCTGGGCCGGTCGCGTCAGCGTCCGGACGGCTGCGTCATCGGCCGGAGGCCGCCGCCCCGGCCGGAATTCGCTCGCCCGGCGCGGCCTCCGCGAGGCAGACTCCTCTGACCGTGCCGAGATCCGGCCGTAGGGAGGCCCCGCCCATGACCACCGTCCCCGGCACCGTCCTGCTCTCGGGCGTCGTCGGCTCGACCGCGTACGGCTTCGCCCACGCCGACTCCGACATCGACCGGCTCGGCCTCTACGCCGCCCGCACCGAGGAGTTCCACGGCCTGCACCGCCCGGCCGAGTCGCACGTCACCACCGGACCCGACGTGACGCTGCACGAGGCCGCCAAGTGGTGCCGCCTCGCCCTCACCTGCAACCCGACCGCCTCCGAACTGGCCTGGCTGCCGGACGGCCTGTACGAGACACGCAGCCCGCTGGGCGAGGAGCTCATCGCGATCCGGTCGTCCTTCCTGAGCGCGAAGGCCGTCCGCAACTCCTATCTCGGCTACGCCGACCAGCAGTTCCGCAAACTGCTCACCCGTGACACCACCGACCCGGCCACCCGCCGGCGGGCCGCCAAGCACGCCCGGCACCTGGTCCGCCTGGTCGAACAGGGAGTCCGGCTCCACGAGACCGGCGAGAACGTCGTCCGCCTCCCCGACCCCGAACGCATCCGCGAACTCGGCGAACGCATCGCCGACCACCCCGCCACCGCCGAACCCCTGCTCGCGGCCGCCGCCGAGCGCCTCGCCCGCCCCGGCGTCCTCCCCGCCGCCCCCGACCCGCGCCCCGCCGAGGCCTGGCTCCGCCGCGTCCGCGCCGCCCACTACACCCCGCCCGCCCCGTCCACCCCTTGAGCCCCGGCGCGCCCCTGCAATCCACTGGCGGAGCCCTGGGCCACACCGGGTAGGATCGCGGTGGCCGGCTCCGCACGGGCAGGCCACGGGCCGCTAGCTCAATTGGCAGAGCTGCGGACTTTTAATCCGTAGGTTCAGGGTTCGAGCCCCTGGCGGCCCACAAGATCGACAGGTGTCTCCGAGCGTCGCGCTCGCCTCCCTGCCCAGTGGCTGTCCGCCCCGGCGTGCCCGGCCGCCGGTGCGCGCGCCGAGACCGGCCGCAGCGGACAACTGTCACGGGGCGCTCAACAGTGACGTCCGACAGTCTCTCCGGCCGATCACAGGAGGCTTCGCCGGCGCTCAGTTCCAGGCGGTGCGCAGTTCGTCGCGGTGGGCGGCGAGCCAGGTGGCGAAGTCCTGCAGTTCCGGATTGAGCGCACGGACTTCGTCGAGGTCGCGGGCTGCGGTGAAGCGGTCTTCGCAGTCGGCGTAGTACTGGAACATGTTCCCGGCCTCGTCCGCGCCGGGGAAGTCGAGCGCCCGGAAGGCGATCGGGGTCATCGGAAGGTACTTCACCGGTTTACCGGTGGCCTCCGTGATGGCTGCTGCCATGTCGGCGACTCTCATGTGCTCGCCGGCGATGCTGACGGTGGCGCCGATGAGGTCGGTGCCCCGCTTCAGGATGGCCAGCGCGGTCTTGCCGATGTCCTCGACCGCGATGCCGGAGAGCCTGCTCGTGCCCATCGGGAAGGAGAGTTGGAGGGCGCCGTCCTCGGCGCTCTGCGGGGCAAAGGTGCCGAGGAGGTTCTCCCAGTAGAACGTGGTGCGCAGGAACGTCGTCGGTACACCCGCGTCCGTGAAGTAGTGGTCGGCCTCGGCCTTGGCGTCGAAGTGCGGCACCTTGTAGGAGCCCTGGAGGGTCGGCATCCGGGCGTCTTCGAGCGGGATGCACTCGCGGGTGTCCTCCAGCGTGGACCAGATCGCGTGCTGCACCCAGGCGTGTCCGGCGGCCCGGGCGAGGGCGGCGGCCTGGGCCTTCTCCCGTTCGGCGGACATGTGCTCCCAGAAGTTGGTCACCAGGTACGCGCCGTACGCGCCCTCGAACGCCGGCCCGAGGCTCGCGTCGTCGTCCATGTCGGCCCGGACCACCTCGGCGCCGAGGCTCGCCAGCTCCCGGGCACGGTCCGATTCGGGGTTGCGGGTGACAGCGCGGACCGCGAACTCGCCGTCCGGGTTCGCCAGGATTGCCGTCGCCAGCGACCCACCCTGGGAACCGGTCGCGCCGAACACCGTGATGATCTTCTTCTCGGCCATGAAGCCGCCCTCTCATGGATACACTCCGCGTCCGCATCAACACATCAAGCGCAACCCATCGCACCGCTCTCGGCAAACCGAACGAGCCGTTGCAGCGGGGATCCCTGCGGTCGTGAACGGGCAGGGTCACACTGGATCTAGCTCCTACTGTTCGTACCGATGGGCGGACGACCATGACCAACGCGCAGACCGGGCCACCGGCCCGTCCGTTCCCACCGGACCCGTCGGATCCAGAGCCGCATCCCGCTCCACCGACGCATCCGTTTCCAATCGATCCTCAGGCGCCGAAGCCCTCGCCGAAGCCGACACCGGATCCCGAGCCGGTGCCCGAACCGCCGTCCTCTCGGAAGAACAGGCCGCTGTGGATCGAGGTGCTGGATTTAGCAGTTGGGCGCCGTCGCCGAGTGCGGTGGCCGTGCTCTCGTCGTACCTGCGGTAGTGAGCGCGCCCCAGCGCGTCGACGCGCTCCTGCCAGTCCGCGTGGGCCATCGCCCGCGGCGTCCGGAGCCCCACGGCGAACAGCTCGCGAGCCGCCGCGACCGCCGTCTCCGCGCGCTTGGGCACGGCGAACAGAACGCAGAGCACCAGTAGTTGGTAGAGCGGCGCCGGGGTGTTCCGCAGCCGGATGCCCGCCTCCCGCACGTATGTTTCGCCGTAGTCGTGGAGTACCTGCCTGGCCATCTTCTTCGAGTCCATCAGAGCATCCCTCCGTCTCTGCGGTACTCGGCCTGTCCGATGAGCCCGGCCGACAGGGCGGCACCGGGCACACGCTCGGCCTGCTCGCAGTGACGGCGGACCAGGAGGCTGTAGGGATCGGGCAGCTGCCCCGGAGGCCGGGTCCCGGCTCCCGCTGCCCCGCGGCCGGCCGGCCGCTCGCACGCCTGCGGGCAGGGCTTGGCCCGCGGCGCCGGCATCTCCGGTACGACGCCCGTGTGCGCATGGGCCCTCACCGGTCCACGCCCCCCATCACCGGGTCGATCCCGGCCACGGCGACGATCACGTCGGCGAGCTGGCCGCCCTCGCACATTGCCGCCATCGACTGCAGGTTGGTGAAGGACGGGTCGCGGAAGTGGACGCGGTACGGGCGCGTCCCGCCGTCGCTGACCACATGGACCCCGAGCTCGCCCCGGGGCGACTCGACCGCCACGTAGGCCTGGCCGACGGGGACGCGGAGGCCCTCGGTGACCAGCTTGAAGTGGTGGATCAGAGCCTCCATCGACTCACCCATGATGGTGCGGATGTGGTCGAGCGAGTTGCCCAGCCCGTCCGGGCCGACGGCCAGCTGGGCGGGCCAGGCGATCTTCTTGTCGGCGACCATCACCGGGCCGGGCCTCAGCCGGTCCAGGCACTGTTCGACGATCCGCAGCGACTGGCGCATCTCGGCCAGCCGGATCAGGAACCGGCCGTAGGAGTCGCAGGTGTCCGCGACCGCGACCTCGAAGTCGTAGGTCTCGTAGCCGCAGTACGGGTCGGACTTGCGCAGGTCGTGCGGCAGGCCGGTGGCCCGCAGGATCGGGCCGGTGGCCCCCAGAGCCATGCAGCCGGCCAGGTCCAGACAGCCGACGTCCACCAGCCTGGCCTTGAACACCGGATTCTTGGTGGCCAGCTTGTCGTACTCGTGCATCCGTCCGCGCACCGTCCTCACGCCCTCGCGGATCTGCTCCAGCGCACCGGGCGGCAGGTCCTGCGCCAGCCCACCGGGGCGGATGTAGGAGTGGTTCATCCGCAGCCCGGTGACCAGCTCGAAGATGTCCAGGATGACCTCACGGTCGCGGAAGCCGTAGACCATCAGGGTCGTCGACCCGATCTCCATGCCGCCGGCGGCCAGAGCGACCAGGTGCGAGGAGATCCGGTTGAGCTCCATCATCAGGACCCGGATGACGGTGGCCCGCTCCGGGATCTGGTCGGTGATGCCGAGCAGCTTCTCGACCGCCAGGCAGTAGGCGGTCTCGTTGAACAGCGGGGTCAGGTAGTCCATCCGGGTCACGAAGGTGGTGCCCTGGACCCAGTTGCGGAACTCCATGTTCTTCTCGATGCCGGTGTGCAGGTAGCCGATTCCGCAGCGGGCTTCCTTCACCGTCTCGCCGTCGATCTCCAGGATCAGCCGCAGCACGCCGTGGGTGGACGGGTGCTGGGGCCCCATGTTGACGATGATCCGCTCGTCGTCGGCTCTGGCGACGGCTTCGACAATCTCGCCCCAGTTGTCGCCGGTGACGGTGTAGACCCGGCCCTCGGTGGTGTCCCTGGCACCTGCCTGCCCATGCTCGGTGCTGCTCATCAGCTGTATGGCCTCCACTGGTCGGGGGGTGCCGGGATCTGGGCGCCCTTGTACGTCGACGGGGATGCCGCAAGGGCGGGTAGCCCTTGCGCTGCGTGTTCTCATTCTTGCTGGTCAGGGGGCACATGGCGCTCCGACGGCGAGCCGGGTGCTTCCGTCGCCGATCGCGTCTCGGTGTGCGGGTCGTAACCAGGGCGGCGAGTCCCGTGCTTCCGGTGTAGTGGGGCCGCCCCCTCAGTGTCAGACGTCTCCGACCAGCTGGTCGGGACGACCAGTAGTTCCCGGCGGCGGCCGTCGGGAACTCCACGCGGGTGGTGAACGCCACGGTGATCAGGCAGCAGCGCGCGGTGTCGTCGCAGAGCAGGCAAGCGACGGTGCGACCATCCTCCTTTCCGCACGTGAGAGCCGCGACAGCGACCTCGAGCAGGCGATGAACGGCCGTGGGTGGCTGCGGGCGTCGCGGCGTACCGTTGATTCTGGTTCTGCTCCTTGCGAGCATCGGTGAGGCAGGCATGCCGTGATCACTCATCCCGCGTATCCGGTCGACCCGTGGTGTCTACGCGAGTGCGACCGGCCACCTGCGACTCGCCTACGACTGCCTGGGCGAAAGCGCCATGATGGATGTGGCCGACCTGGAGCACAACACCCGCGACGGCCTGCACATCGCCGCGCTGGCGGGCACCTGGACCGCCCTGATCGCGGGCTTCGACGGGATGCGACACCAGGGCGACACCCTCTGCTTCGCACCAGGGCTGCCCGAGTAACTGAGCAGGCTGGTCTTCAGCGTGCAGTTCCGCCGGCGCAGGCTGCGGGTGGCCATCGGCGACCGGATCGCCGAGTACACGTTGCTGGACGGCGAGGAACTGGACATCCGGCACCACGGCCAAGCTCTGACGCCGGCCCCGGGCGCCCCCGTGAGTCGGCCGGTCCCGGCCGTGCCGCCGGACCACGAGCCCGACCAACCGCCCGGCGCCGCCCGCTGAGCCGAAGCCGAGGCAGCAGGCCACCGAAGCCGGGAGAGGTGTTGGCAGCGGTGCCCCACTTGAGGTGTCACAAGGAGTGCACCATGCCATTCCGGACCGCCGTAACCCATCGGATCAGCGCCAGGAAGCAACTGACCGCGATCCCGGCCGCCATCCTCGCCGCCGCAGCGCTCACGCTGGCAGGGTGCTTGTCCACCTCGGGCCACGGCTCGACCACCCCTCCTGCCCCCACCGCACCTCCCACGTCGAGCAGCGCCGGCTCGCCGTCGGCCCCTCCGTCGTCCGCTCCTCCGTCGTCCGCGTTGCCCTCCACACCGCCGCCCTCCACACCGCCGTCCGCGCCACCGTCCGGATCGGCGCTGAGCGCCTGCATCACCGGCCAGCTCTCGGTCCAGCAGAAGAATCCGGGTGTCGCCGCCGGCCAGTACTACTCGCTGCTGGTCTTCACCAACACCTCGGCCACCAGCTGCACGCTGACCGGCTACCCCGGCATCTCGTACGTCGCGCAGAACGGAGTGCAGTCCGGCAACGCCGCCGACCGCGCGCCCGGCAATGTCACCACCGTGACGCTCAAACCCGGCGGCACCGCGAGCGCGCTACTGCACGACAGCAACGGCATCAGCGGCTACGACCCGGCGCAGTGCCAGCTCTCGCCCGCGCAGGGCCTGCGAATCTACCCACCGAACCAGACGGCCGCGCTGTTCCTCCCCTGGCAGACCCAGCACTGTGCCGGGGCGACGATCCACTCCCTCACCATCGAGCCGGTCACGGCTGGTTAGTTGCACTATGTCCTGTTGCACCCAGCCCCTGGCGACAGCAGGCGCTTCATGCACCGTGCTACCCGTCCGGCGTCCGCGCGCCACCGCCCAGTGCGAGGGCGCAGCCGGCGCAGAAGATCAGTGCCAGGGCGATCCCGGACAGGAAGACCTCCAGGGTGTTCATGGTGGCGAGATCGTTGCCGAACATGGTCACGGTGTAGGCCGGGCCGCCGGACGTGTTGTAGGCGATCAGCAGCCCGGTGAAGGCCCCGGTCGCGCCCAGCAGCAGAATCCCGACCACGATCACCGTCCGGCCCTTTCCCGAGGCGCGGCCCGGCTTGCCGTCGCGTGCGGAGCCGCTTCGGGAAGCTCCGCCACGCGAATGGAGAGACGCTGGAAGGTGGGAAGTGTCGAAGCCGAGGGAGGAATCGTCCGGCCGGCGAAGTACGGCTGGTCCGCCCCCTGGGGGACCACGACCTGGGGGACACCGGCCGAGGTGGCCGTCGGCGTGGTGCCCGCGTCGCCGTGGTGCACCACGGCGGAACAGGGCCTGGTGGTTGACCTCTCCGACGGCGAAGCAGTCGCCCCGGTCGTCGATCAGGTCCAGGTCGGCCCAGCCGCGGGAGACGACCGCGCGGCGGCCCTGCGCGCGGATCGTCTCGATGGTCACCCGGGCGACGTCCTTCGGGTCGCGCATGGGAATGCTGCCGAAGCCCACGTGCACCGGCGGGGTGCCGGCGTCCAGGAACGCCACCAGGTCGGCGGGGAGCGGGTGTTCGTCCGGCAGGACCCACGCGCCGGTCTGCACGACGTCGAGTTCCGCCGGTTGCCGAACCGGGGCGGGAGCCGTCGCTCGCGAGTTCGCCCCCCGTCTCCTCCACCAGCGTCAGGCCCGGGTCGTCCCGACGGCCCGGACCTGACGCCTTTTCCGGGGCTGGGGCCGGGCCGGTCACGCCGCCGGGGTGGGTAGGGGCGCAGCGGAAGGCCCAGGCCGGAGGAGTCCGGTCTGGGCCTTCCGCGCTTCCCGCTCGGGCATCGGCGGGGGACCCGGTGCGCGACCACGGGGGCGGGTCGCGCACCGGGAGTCTGTCAGCCGGCGGCGCGGATGGGCTCGCCGGTGCGGTGCAGGTGGGTGAGGATCTCGCGGTAGGAGCGGACGATGCCGGTCTCGTAGTACGGGATGTCCTTCTCCTCGCAGAACTCCTTGGTGATCTGCGCGGCGCGGCCGAGCGCGGGGGTCGGCATGTTGGGGAAGAGGTGGTGCTCGATCTGGTAGTTGAGCCCGCCCATGAGGACGTCGATCAGCACCCCGCCCCGGACGTTGCGGGAGGTCAGCACCTGGCGGCGGAGGAAGTCGAGCTTCATTTCGGGCGTCACCATCAGCATGCCCTTGTGGTTGGGGGCGAAGACGCAGCCGAGGCAGATCCCGAGCAGCGCCTGGTGGACGCCGAGGAAGGCGAGCGCCTTGCCGGCCGGGAGGGCGGCGAAGACGAGCCCGAAGTAGGCCGCGAAGTGGGCGACGAGCAGAGTGCCTTCCAGGTACGGGCGCTTCATCGCGGGGCTGCGGAGCGCGCGGAAGCTGTTGTAGCTGAGGTTGAGGCCCTCCAGCAGCAGCAGCGGGAAGAAGAGGTAGGCCTGCCGCCCGCCGATGAACCTGGCAAGCCCGCTGGCCTGGCTCGCCTGCCGCTTGGACCAGACCACGATGTCGGGGGAGACGTCCGGGTCGCGCTCCTCGTGGTTGGGGTTGGCGTGGTGGCGGGTGTGCTTGTTCATCCACCAGCCGTAGCTCATGCCCATCAGGAGGTTGGCGGCGAGGCGGCCGCCGATCTCGCTGTGGAGGCGCTGGTTGAACACCTGGCGGTGGGCCAGGTCGTGCGAGACGAGGCCGATCTGGGCGAAGACGAGGGACATCGCCGCGGCGAGGAGCAGTTGCAGCCAGGTGTCGCCGAGTGCGAACAGGGCCCACCAGCCGCCGATGAACGCGGCGAGGACGAGGCCGAAGCGCACGGTGTAGTAGACCGGGCGCCGGTCGAGCAGTCCCTCGGCGGCTATCCGGCGGCTCAGCTGGGCGAAATCGCTGCCGCCGGTCTCGGACCGGGGCGCGTTCCGCCGGAGGTCGGGGGCATCCGGCATCGTCGCGAACTCAGTGCTCATGACGAAGAGTCTGGTCGCCGGGGCGCACCGGGAGAACCGGTGAAACCCCACTTCTCAGGGGGGAGAAAACTCCCCCCTCGCCCATCCGGAACACCCCGGCTCAAGTACGCTGCGAAGCAGGAGACGTGGACCGACGAGACGGGAGCGGGGAGCCGATGTGCCCGTGAGCAGTGCCCGCTGGCCGCCGTGGCTGCGCTCCGAACTCGTTCCCTGGCTGTGTGCCGCCCTGGTGTCCGCGCGGCGCGGTGTGGCCGTCGCCCTGCTCTCCCAGCTCGCGGCCGTCCCGCTGCTCGCCCTCTCGCTCGCCTCGCTGCTGGTGCTCCCGCTGGGCATCGGCGTCCTCACCCTGCCGATCGCGCTGTTCGCCGTCCGGGGCGTGGCCGATCTGCACCGGCGGCTGCTCAGCACCTGGTGGGGGGTGGACATACCCAGCCCCTACCGGCCGCAGGAGGGGGAGGACTTCGAGCCGCTGGACGTGCCGAGCAGCGTGCGCTACTGCCGGCTGCTGCTGACCGACCTGTCGACCTGGCGGGACCTCCTCTGGCTCCTGATAGACGCCCCGGTCGGCCTGCTCTTCGGGCTGCTGCCCGGCTGGCTGATGATCTACGGGCTGCACGGCGTGGTGGCCACCCCGCTGTTCTGGCCGCTGATGGACCCCACCTACGGGTACGGGCTGATCTGGCCCGTGCACAGCACCACGACGGCGGTGCTCTCGTTCTTCCAGGGCCTTGGCATCATGTACCTCGGGTTCTGGTGCGCGGGCCGTCTGCTGCGGGTGCACACCCGGATCACCCAGAAGCTGCTCTCCCCGACGGCCAAGGCCTACCTCGCCCGGCGGGTGGCCGAGCTGACCGAGACCCGGTCGGCGGCGGTGGACGCGCAGGCCGCCGAGCTGCGGCGGATCGAACGCGACCTGCACGACGGCGCCCAGGCCCGGCTGGTGGCGATCGGGCTCAAACTCGGGCTGGCGGAGCAGCTGTTCCGCAAGAACCCCGACACCGCGTACCGGATGCTGACCGACGCCCGCGAGGCCAGTGCCCAGGCCCTGGCCGACCTGCGCAACCTCGTCCGGGGGATCCACCCGCCGGTCCTGGCCGAACGCGGCCTCGACGGGGCCGTCCGGGCGCTCGCCCTCGACCTGCCCATTCCCGTCCAGGTCGACATCGACCTGCCCGGACGGCCCGAGCCGCCGGTCGAGTCGGCCGGCTACTTCGCACTCGCCGAGGCGCTCGCCAACGTGGCCAAGCACAGCGCCGCCACCTCGGCCTGGGTGCGGCTCGGCTATGCCGACGGGCGGCTGCGGCTGGTCGTCGGCGACGACGGGGGCGGGGGCGCGACCGTCCGCGAGGGCGGCGGGCTGCACGGCCTGCGCCGGCGTCTCGCCCCCTTCGACGGGACGCTCGACCTGGAGAGTCCGGTGGGTGGCCCCACCACAGTGACGATGGAGTTGCCATGCGTGTTGTGATCGCCGAGGACCTGGCTCTGTTGCGGGAGGGGATCACCCAGCTGCTCACCCTCAACGACTTCGAGGTGGTCGCGGCCGTGGACAACGGCCCGAGCCTGTTGCAGGCCCTGCTGGAGCACCGCCCCGACGTGGCGGTGGTCGACGTACGGCTGCCGCCGACCTTCACCGACGAGGGGCTGCAGGCGGTGGCCCAGGCCCGCCGGGAGCTGCCCGGGCTGCCGGTGCTGGTGCTGTCGCAGCACGTGGAGCACCTCTACGCCAAGGAGCTGCTCACCGACCACCGGGGCGGTATCGGCTACCTGCTGAAGGACCGGGTCTTCGAGGTGAGCGAGTTCGTCGACGCGGTGCGGCGGGTGGCCGCGGGCGGTACGGCGATGGACACCTCGGTGATCTCGCAGCTGCTGGAGCGGAGCTCGGCGAAGGGGTCGATGCAGGCCCTGACCACCAGGGAGCGGGAGGTGCTGGCGCTGATGGCCGAGGGGCGCAGCAACGCCGCGGTGGCGCGGGAGCTCTGCATCACGGAGAAGTCCGTGAGCAAGCACACCAACAACATCTTCGGGAAGCTGGGGCTGGCGCAGTCGGGGGACGACAACCGGCGGGTGCTGGCGGTGCTCGCCCACCTCAACCTCTGAGACCGGGGACCGGAAACCGGTAGCCCGGGTCATGGAAGCCCACGGCCCCCGCGGTCCGGGCCTCACGGGGGGAAGGCCGGGGCCGCGGAGGCCATGGGGGTTCGGGGGGCCGGCGGTACGGTCGTGCCGGCCGTTCGGTGGCGGTTCAGTGGTGCCGGCGGGCGGCTGCGGGGAGACGGGCGCGGAGCCGGTGCCCGGCGTCACCACCGGTGGCGGGCGGGCCGGCGTGGTCCTGGAGGCGGTGGGCGGCGCGGGCGAGGCCCTGCTGCAGGGCGTCGGCGAACCCCGAGCCGATGAGGGCGTCCCAGACGAACGCGTCCTCGGGCAGGGCCGGGGGGTGGGGTGACGTCATGACGGCCTCCTGACCGATGGCCCATCGCTGGGAACGTCGTTGTCGTGGTCTCCGGGTTCGTTGCCGTGCTGCGGCCACCGGCGGAGCGCCGGCGGCTTCGTGCCTCGGGGAAGTCGTGCGGGGGGTCGTACTGCGGGTCGTACTGCGGGGCCGTACAGGCGGGGAAGCGGTGCGGGGAAGGTGCGAAGGGCGGGATGCCCGGCCCGGTGCGGCCGCCACACGGGGGATGATGGCGGAGGGCACCGGGCCGGAGTCTCTGTGGTGTCGCCCCCGGTCAGAACTCCAGCCGGATGGGCTCGCCGATGGCGCGCATGTGACGCAGCGCCTCCCGATGGGACGCGAGGAGCCCGGTCTGGTGGTAGGAGACTCCGAGTTCGGCGCAGTACCGCTCGGTGATGAGCTGCGCCTTGCGGAGGGCGGGGGTCGGCATGCTGGGGAAGAGGTGGTGCTCGATCTGGTAGTTGAGACCGCCCATGAGGACGTCGACGAACGGGCCGCCCTTCACGTTGCGGGAGGTCAGCACCTGCCGGCGGAGGAAGTCGAGCCGGTCCTCGCCGGTGACCATCGCCATGCCCTTGTGGTTGGGGGCGAAGACGGAGCCGAGGTAGACGCCGAACAGCGCCTGGTGGACGGCGATGAAGGCGACGGCCAGGCCCGGGGGCAGGAGCAGGAAGAGCCCGCCCAGGTAGAGCACGAAGTGGGCGACGAGCAGGGTGCCTTCGAGGACGGGCCGCTTCATGGTCGGCTTGTTGAGGGCACGGAAGCTGTTGAAGCTGAGGTTCGGGCCCTCCAGCATGAGCAGCGGGAAGAACAGCCGGGACTGGTGCTTGCCGACGAACCTGGGGAGCCCCTTGGCGGCGCGGGCCTGGCGCTCGGACCAGATCAGGATGTCGGGGGAGACGTCCGGGTCCTTCTCCTCGTGGTTGGGGTTGGCGTGGTGGCGGTTGTGCTTGTTCATCCACCAGCCGTAGCTCATGCCCATCAGGAAGTCGGCGACGAAGATGCCCCAGCCCTCACTCGCCCGGCGCGAGGTGAACACCTGCTTGTGCGCCAGGTCGTGGGCGAGCAGGGCTATCTGGCCGAACACCACGGACATGGCCGCGGCGACCAGCAGCTGTGCCCAGGAGTCGCCCACGGCGACGACCGCCGCGACGCCGGCGACGAGGGAGAGCCCCACCAGCGTGAACCGCACCGCGTAGTAGAGCGGTCGCCGGTCCAGCAGTCCCGCTTCCGTGATCTGGCGGGACAGGCCGGCGAAGTCGCTGCCCGCCTCTCGGATTTCCGGCACGGGCGCTGGTGAGACCAGGGCTTCGAACGTCATGAACGCCAGTCTGCTCACCGGGAAGAGCTGCCGTAATCCCGTTAACGCCCCTATTCGGGATGGGGAGGACCCCACTGTCGGCGACGTCGCCGAATAGGGGTTGGGGGGTGGGGTGGCCCTGCCTAGGCTCGCGGAACGGGGGGATCGCGAAGCGGAGGAGTTGGCGTGAGTCGCTTGCAGGACAAGGTAGTTGCCATCACGGGGGCCGCCCGGGGGCAGGGTCGCAGCCATGCGGTGCGCTGCGCCGAGGAGGGGGCCGACGTCATCGCCGTCGACCTGTGCGAGGACGTGGCGGCCACCGGCTACCCCGGCGCGACGCCGGAGGACCTGGCGGAGACGGTCCGGCTGGTGGAGAAGACGGGCCGGCGGGTCTTCGCCCGCCGGGCCGACGTGCGCGACGGTGCCGCCGTCCGGGCGGCGTTCGCCGACGGGGTGGCGGAGCTCGGCCGGCTCGATGCCGTGGTCGCGAACGCGGGCATCATCGCGATCGGCGCCGACCGCGGGGTGGACGCCTTCACGGAGAGCGTGGACATCGACCTGTCCGGGGCGCTCAACACGGTGCACGCGGCCCTGCCGCACCTCGGCGCCGGCGGCTCGGTGGTCGTGATCGGCTCGGTGGCGGGGCTGCTGCCCGGGCAGGGCGAGAACCCGGGTGGTCCGGGGATGGCGGGCTACATGTTCGCCAAGCGCTGTCTGGTGGACTACGTGAACACGCTGGCCGTGCAGCTCGGCCCGTCCGGCCGCCGGATCAACGCGGTGCACTCGTCCCTGGTCTCCACGCCGATGATCATGAACGAGCGGATGCACCAGGTCTTCCGTCCGGACCTCGACGCCCCGGGCCCGGAGGACGCGATCCCGGTGTACGAGAGCCTGACCGCGCTGCCGGTCGGGTGCGTGGAGCCGTCCGACGTGACGCACGCGGTCGTCTATCTGCTCTCCGACGAGTCGCGCTATGTCACCGGGCTCCAACTCAAGGTCGACGGCGGGCAGATCGTGAAGGCGGGCGTGGGCGCCTGACGGCGGCCGGTGCGGGCGGGGCGGTTCCATCCCCCCCCGCGGCCGTGTCCGGACCGGGCCTCGGTGTGGACGGGAATCGCGGACGGGAATCGGGGTGCCCGAAAGGGCAGGCGCCCAGGCCTTTCGGTGGGCGAAAGGCGTCCGTCCGCGAGGATGGCCGGCCGAGGGAGAACGGATCGGCGGAAGGCGTTGCTCCCGGCCGGCCCGGCGCCGGACGGGCGGATTCCCGCAATGGCCGGATTGCTGACGGTGCGTGGTCCGGAATCAGTCGTACCGGCCCGCCCGTTCCGGCGCGACGGCAGGTCGGAAGGGGCGGCGGCGGGCGGACCGTACGGCGGCGGGCCGCGACGGTGCCTGCCCCTGGGGCGCCCTTGGGCGGGCCCGGCCGTTCCCGTCACACGGGTGCGGCGACCGTTCCGTGCGCCGCGCGGGGCATCAGGTGGCCAATCAGGACATATCGCCAGACGGCGGACTCCGGCCCCAGGCGGTCGGGTTCCGAAGCGACTTGCCAGGGCGTCGCGGGGAGAGGCAATCTGATGACGACGCACCGCAGTTGCCGGGTTTCGGCGGCTGCCCAGCCCGGATGCCTCTCCCCGGCACCGGCGTACTGGCGTCGACCTCGCCGTTCTCCCGCCGGCCCGGTTCCGGGCGGGTGGTGGGCGGCGAGCGGGGTGGGATGGACCACCGGCGTACTCGCGCCGGCGGCGTCGGAAGAGCAGAGCGACGCCCGGCGCGCCGGGTGCGAATGTGATCCGGACCTCGGCGTTGGCGGAGCGCCGCGGTGTCGGTCGGCCCAGTACCGGGCCTGCGGGGAAGGCGGCCGACGAGCCGGCGGCCCCGGCGGCGGGCCGCGTCGACCTTGTCGGGGACGCGCTGTGGTCTAGGCCTTCTTGTGAGACGGGTCACAGCATCTCCCCGCTGATCGGTGTAGAAACAATCACTGAGCGTGGCGGGGTACGGGGTTCAGGTAGCACCTGTCCGGAAGTGGCCGGACGGGGCTGCGACCGAGTGGGTTTGGCGGGCGTGTCGCGCTGTGCCGGAGCTCCTGGCCGCGAGCCTGCGGGGAATGCGTGATTCGCTTAGGGGGAAAGCAATGTTTCTGGCCGATCGCTTAAAAGCGTTGGACACCCTGGACACCCTTCTCGCCGAATGCGCCGAGGGGAACGGGACCGTGGCGTGGGTCAGCGGGGCGCTCGGCAGCGGGAAGACCGAGCTGCTGAACGTTTTCGCGGACCGGGCCGCCGACCGCGGCGCCCTGGTCCTGCGGGCGACCGGCGCCAAGGCGGAACAGGCCCTCCCGATGGGGGCGATGAGCCAGATCTTCCAGGACCCCGCGCTGCCCGACGAGGTGGCCGACCGGGCCGCCGACCTGCTCCACGCGGCGTCCAAGCCCACCGGGGCCGACGAGCAGGCGGACGACCTGAGCCGCCGGCCGGTGCCGGGGACGCGTGAGCTGTGCGCGCTGATCCTGGAACTGGCCGCGGACCGTCCGGTGGTCATCGGCATCGACGACGTCCACTTCGTCGACGCCGCCTCGCTCCAGGTCGTGCTCTACCTCCGGCGTCGCATCCACTCCGCCCGCGTCCTGCTGGTGCTGAACGAGTGGTCGCGGCCCAGGCCGGCCCGCCCGTTCTTCCAGGCCGAGACCACCAGGCTGCCGCACCACCGCATCCGCCTGGACCCGCTCTCCCGCGACGGTGTCCGCGAACTCACCGCCCACTGGCTGGGCCAGGAGACCGCCGACCGGGTCGCCGGCTGGGTCTACCGGCTCAGCGGCGGCAACCCGATGCTGGCCGGCGCGCTGATCGAGGAGTGCCGCGACCGCCAGGACGAGCTGGACGAGGACGGCTTCCGGGACGGGCCGCCGGGCTTCGGCTTCGACCAGGCCGTCCGCGCCATCCTGCACCGCTGGGAGCCCGCGCTCCTCGAAGTGGCCCAGGGCCAGGCCGTGCTGGGCGCCCACGCGTCGCCGGCGCTGATCGCCCGGCTGCTCGGGGTGATGCCGGAGCGCGCCGCCGAGATGCTGGACATCCTCGGCCGCGCCGGACTGCTCGGCCCCTCGGGCTTCCCGGCCCCGGTCGCCTCCGCCGTGCTCGGCAGCCTGGAGGCGGAGGACCGTTCCCAGCTGCACTCGCTCTGCGCCGAACTGCTCCACAAACTGGGCTCCACCACCGCGGAGATCGCCCGCCACCTGCTCGCCGCCGACCGCGCGTCCGGCCGCTGGGCGATGGAGGTCCTGCGCGACGCCGCCGCCCAGGCGCTCGCGGGCAACGACGCCGAGCACGCCACGGCCTGCCTCGAACTCGCCCTGGAGGCCTGCACCAACGACGACGAGCGGCTCGCCATCACGGCGATGCTGGCCCGGGCCGCCTGGCGGATCAACCCCGCGACGATCCTGCCCCACCTCGACACGCTCCGCAGCGCGGTGCGGGCCGGGTTCCTCACCGGGCGCGACGCCGTCAACGTGATCCGGTACCTGCTCTGGCAGGGCGACATCGAGGGCGCGGGCGAGGTGTTCCAGACCCTCAGCGCCGTCGGCGACCTGGACGACGCCCAGCTCGCGGCCGAACTCAGCCTCATCTTCATGGCGATGTGCGGCCCCTCGCAGGGCAGCCCGGTGCAGGAGCGGGGCGAGACCACCGGCGGCCCCGAACTCGGCGGCTCCTTCGGCAACCCCTGGGCGCGCGCCACCTCGACCCTCACCGACGTGCTCCAGCGGGAGTCCTCCGACGCGGCCGTCGTCAGCGCCGAGTACATCCTGCAGAGCTGCCTGCTCAGTGACAGCACCCTGGAGATCATCGCCTTCGCCCTGCTCGCGCTGCAGTTCGCGGGGCGCCCCGACCTCGCCACGGCCTGGTGCGACGGGCTGATCGACGAGGCGGTGCGCCGCCGGGCCAACACCTGGCAGGCGGTGCTCGGCAGCGTGCGGGCCGAGATCGCCTTCCGGCAGGGGGACCTGGCGATCGCCGAGGTGAAGGCCGAGGCGGCGTTCAGCCGGCTTCAGCCCAAGGGGTGGGGCGTCCTCATCGGGCTGCCCATCTCCACGATGGTCATGGTCAACACGGCGCTCAACCGCCACGAGAAGGCGGCGGAGCTGCTGAACCAGCTCGTGCCCGACGCCATGTTCGACACCGCCTTCGGGATGCTCTACCTCAGGGCCCGCGGCCACCACCACCTCGCGGTCGACCGGGCGCTCGCCGCGCTCAGCGACTTCCAGACCTGCGGGGAGAAGATGCAGCATTGGAAGGCCGACGTGCCGTCCCTGCTGCCCTGGCGCAGCGACCTCGCCGAGGCCTACCTGCGCCTGGGCCGGCCCGAGGTGGCAAGGGAACTGATCGAGCGTCAGCTCGAACTGCCGGACGCCCAGGGGGCCGCCATCCGCGGCAGCTCGCTGCGGGTCAAGGCCGCCGCCGAGGACATCAGCCAGCGGCCCAGGATCCTGAAGAAGGCGGTCGACCTGCTCCAGAGCTCCGGAAACCGGCTCGAACTGGTCCGGGCGCTCGCCGACCTGAGCTCCGCCTACCACCGCCTCGGCGACTTCGGGCGGGCCCGGGCCACCGGGCGGCGCGCCGTCCAGGAGGCCAAGCTCTGCCACGTCGACGCCGTGCCGCCGCAGCTCCTCGGGGACCTTCCCGGCGAGACCTTCGTGGCGGAGAAGGAGGAGTCGGAGGGCGTCAAGGACGCGGGGTCCACCGCGCTGAGCGACGCCGAGCGCCGGGTCGCGACGCTGGCCGCCGTCGGCCACAGCAACCGGGAGATCGCCCGCAAGCTCTACATCACCGTGAGCACGGTGGAGCAGCACCTCACCAGGATCTACCGCAAGCTCCAGGTGAGCCGGCGTGACGAACTCCTCGAAGGCCTCCAGCTGCGGCGGGAGCCGGACGAGCTGCTCGACGGCCGGGACGGGGCCCTGGGGCCGAACGGCCTCGCGGAGCGCGAGGCGTGAGGGCGAGAGGGGCCGTGCCGGTGGCCGCCTGACGGTGGCGGCCCCGGCACGGAGCGCGGGGCCCGTCCCGGCACGGGGGAGACGGCCGGGAGGGCGGGCCGCTGTCAGGCGCCGGCCGTGCTGCGTGCGTGGGCGCGGGCGCAGGCGGCGAGGATGCGGTTGACCTCGGCGGCGTGCGGGGCGAGGAAGAAGTGGCCGCCGTCGAAGACCGTCAGCTCGAACGGGCCGGTGGTGTGGTCGGCCCAGGAGCGGGTCTCGTCCACGGTGACCTTCGGGTCCTTGTCCCCGACCAGGGCGTGGACCGGGCAGCTCAGGTCGGAGCCCGGGCGGTACTTGTACGTCTCCGCGGCCCGGTAGTCGCTGCGGATCGCCGGAAGGATCATCCGGAGCACCTCCTCGTCCCCGAGCACCCCCGGCTCCGTGCCGCTGAGCTCCTTCAACTCCCGTACCAGGCCCTCGTCGTCACGCTGGTGCACGTACTCGTCGCGGTGTCGGGACGGCGCGCGGCGGCCGGAGGCGACCAGAGCGGCCGGGGCGATCCCCTCCCGCTCCAGCCGGCGGCCGACCTCGAAGGCCAGCGAGGCGCCCATGCTGTGCCCGAAGAGCACCAGCGGCAGATCGGTCCAGGGGCGCAGCTCGTCCACCAGGACGTCCGCCAGCTCGTGCAGATCGCCGATGCCCGGCTCGTGGCGCCGGTCCTGGCGGCCCGGGTACTGCAGGGTGATCACGTCGACGGCCGGGGCCAGCGCCTGCGACAGCGGGAAATAGAACGAGGCCGAACCGCCCGCGTGCGGAAAACAGGCCAGCCGAACGGGGGCGTCGGCGGACGGATGGAACCTGCGAATCCACGGACTGGCCACTCCCGCTGCCTCTCCCATGATTCCTGATGTCCTTTCGCTGAGGTCGGGTGTTCCCGAGAAGCCGCGCGGTGAATTACGCTGCGGCGGGCGGTGCCGGTGACCGTCTCCCGTTGCAGGCTATTGGCGTCTCCCGTGCGCGGCAAGGGACTTGGGAATCCACAGTGGTCGGCCTGCGTCGCACGGCCCCGGACGCCCCTCGCCATAGGGGCGGGTAGGGGCGGGTTAGGGGTGGGCGGGCCGGGGTCGGCCTGCGTAGCGTACGAATATATGCGCCGCTGGGTGTTATTCGTCATGTCCCGATTCCGGCGCCGCAGGTGAATCGACATTCCAGCACCGTGAATTCCTGGCCGGACCAGTGAGGGAGACGTTGGGTGGACAACGAGGAGAAGCTTCTCGACTACCTCAAGCGAGCGACAGCCGATCTTCGTGAAGCTCGACGGCGCCTGCGGGAAAACGAGCGCCGGGAGAATGAGCCGATTGCGATCGTCGGGATGAGCTGCCGCTTCCCGGGGGACGTCCGTTCGCCGGACGACCTCTGGCGGCTGGTCGACGCGGGCGGGGACGGCGTCTCCGGGTTCCCGTCCGACCGCGGCTGGGACACCCAGGGCATCTACGACCCCGAGCCCGGCAAGCCCGGCCACACCTACGCGAAGACCGGCGGCTTCCTGCACGACGCGGCCGACTTCGACGCCGAGTTCTTCAGCATGGGCCCGCGCGAGGCGCTGGCCACCGACCCGCAGCAGCGGCTGCTCCTGGAGGTGTCCTGGGAGGCGATCGAGCGGGCCGGCATCGACCCGTCCTCGCTCAAGGGCAGCCAGACCGGCGTCTTCGCCGGCGTGATGTACCACGACTACGCCTCGCGCCTGAGCACCATCCCCGACGAGCTCCAGGGTTACATCGGCAACGGCAACACCGGCAGTGTCGTGTCCGGCCGGGTCGCCTACAGCCTCGGCCTGGAGGGCCCGGCGGTGTCGGTGGACACGGCGTGCTCGTCCTCGCTGGTGGCGCTGCACTGGGCGATCCAGGCGCTGCGCAAGGGCGAGTGCACGCTGGCCCTCGCGGGCGGCGTCACGGTGATGCCCACGCCCGAGACCTTCGTGGAGTTCAGCCAGCAGCGCGGGCTGGCCCCGGACGGCCGGATCAAGGCGTTCGCGGAGGCCGCGGACGGCACCGGCTGGGGCGAGGGCGTCGGTGTGCTCCTCGTCGAGCGGCTGTCGGACGCGCGTCGGCTCGGGCACGAGGTGCTGGCCGTGGTCCGTGGTTCGGCGGTGAACCAGGACGGTGCGAGCAACGGGCTGACGGCGCCGAACGGTCCGTCGCAGCAGCGGGTGATCCGGGCGGCGCTGGCCAACGCGGGCCTGTCGACGGCCGATGTGGACGTGGTGGAGGCGCACGGGACGGGCACCACGCTGGGTGACCCGATCGAGGCGCAGGCGCTGCTGGCGACGTACGGCCAGGACCGGCCGGAGGGCAGCCCGTTGTGGCTGGGTTCGGTGAAGTCGAACCTGGGCCACACGCAGGCCGCCGCCGGTGTCGCGGGCATCATCAAGATGGTGCAGGCGATGCGCCATGGCGTGCTGCCGAAGACGCTGCACGTGGACGCGCCGTCCTCGCACGTGGACTGGTCGGCCGGGGACGTCGAGTTGCTGGCGGAGTCCCGGGCGTGGGCGAAGGCGGACGGTGCGCCGCGTCGCGCGGGTGTGTCGTCGTTCGGGATCTCGGGGACCAATGCGCACGTGATCCTGGAGGAGGCTCCGGCGGCCGAGCAGGTCGAGGGGGCCGAGTCGGCCGATGAGTCGGGTGCGGGTTGGCCGTCGGGTGTGCCGGTGCCGTGGGTGGTGTCGGGCCGGACGGAGGCCGCGCTGCGGGCGCAGGCCGGACGGCTGCGGGAGTTCGTGGCGGGCACCGACCGGTCGCCGCTCGATGTCGGGTTCTCGCTGGCGTCCTCGCGTGCCGTCCTGGACCGCCGGGCCGTGGTGCTCGGCGCCAACCGGACCGAGCTGATGGTCGGTCTGGAGAAGCTCGCCGCGAACGACGGCGCCGAGAGCGGTGCCGGCCGCTCCGAGGGCCGGACGGCGTTCCTGTTCACCGGTCAGGGCAGCCAGCGAGTCGGGATGGGCGCCGAACTGGCCTCGGTGTTCCCGGTGTTCGCGGCCGCGCTGGACGAGGTGTGTGGGCTGCTGGACGGTGAGTTGGGAGTTTCGCTGCGCGAGGTCATAGCCGGAAAGTCCGGCTCGCTGGACGACACGGTCCACACCCAGTCGGCGCTGTTCGCCGTCGAGGTGGCGCTGTACCGGCTGGTCGAATCGCTGGGCGTACGCGCGGACTTCCTGGCCGGGCACTCCGTCGGTGAGATCGCCGCCGCGCACGTGGCCGGAGTCTTCTCCCTGGCGGACGCGTGCAAGCTGGTCGCCGCCCGCGGCCGGTTGATGCAGGCGCTGCCGGCCGGTGGCGTGATGGTCGCCGTCCGGGCCGCGGAGGCGGACGTGCTGCCGCTGCTCAAGGGCCACGAGGCCGAGGTCGGGGTGGCGGCCGTCAACGGCCCTTCCTCGGTGGTGATTTCCGGTGCCGAGACGGCGGTCGGCGAGGTGGTCGCCCAGCTGAAGGAGCGCGGCATCGCCTCGGTTCGGCTGACCGTCTCGCACGCCTTCCACTCGCCGCTGATGGAGCCCATGCTGGAGGAGTTCCGGGCCGTCGTGGGCGGCCTGGAGTTCGCCGAGCCCAGGCTCGCCGTCGTCTCCAACGTGACCGGACAGCTCGCGAAGGCCGACGAGCTGCGCGACCCCGAGTACTGGGTGCGCCACGTCCGTCGGGCCGTCCGATTCGCCGACGGTGTCCGCGCCCTCGAAGAGGCCGGCGTGACCCGCTTCCTGGAGCTGGGCCCCGACGGGATCCTGACCGGTATGGCGCTGGGCTCGCTGGACCGGCCCGACGACGCCGTCCTCGTGCCGGCGCTGCGCAAGGGCCGCGACGAGGTCCCGGTCCTGCTGGCCGCCCTGGCGGGCGTGTTCGAGGCGGGCGCGGACGTCGACTGGGCGGCCGTGTTCCGGGGCACCGGCGCCCGCCGCGTCGACCTGCCGACCTACGCCTTCCAACGCGAGCGCTTCTGGCTCGACGCCGGCCCCGCGACCGCCGGTGACGCGGCGGCCCACGGCCTGGCGGCGACCACGCACCCGCTGCTCAGCGCGGTCGTCGAGCTGCCGGACTCCGACGGGGTGGTGCTCACCGGCCGGCTCGGCCTGGACAGCCACCCCTGGCTCGCCGACCACGAGGTGTTCGGCACCGTCCTGCTGCCCGGCTCGGCCTTCGTCGAGATGGCCCTGCGGGGCGCCGACGAGGTCGGCCGCACCGTCGTCGAGGAGCTGACGATCGGCGCGCCCCTGGTGATCCCGGAGCGCGGCGGGATGCGGGTCCGGGTGGTCGTCGGCGGGTCGGACGAGGCCGGCAAGCACAGCCTGTCGGTGTACTCGCAGGCCGAGGGCGTCGGTCCGGACGCCCCGTGGACCCGGCACGCCGAGGGCATCGTCGGGGACGAGGTCGAGGAAGGCGAGCTCTACGACCTGACGGTCTGGCCGCCGGAGGGTGCCGAGGAGGTGCCCGTGGCGGGCGCCTACGAGGGCCTGGTCGGCCGGGGCTACGGCTACGGCCCGGTCTTCCAGGGTCTGAAGCGCGCCTGGACCCGCAACGGCCGCGAGGTGTTCGCCGAGATCACGCTGCCCCGGGAGTCCCGCGCGGACGGCGAGGTGTTCGGGCTCCACCCGGCGCTGCTGGACGCCTCGTTCCATGCCTCCCTGTTCATCGAGCCTGGCGGCCCGAGCGTGCCCCGGCTGCCGTTCTCCTGGCACGGCATCCGGGTGTTCTCCCCCGGTGTCACCACGATCCGGGTGCGCTGCGACTCGAACGGGCCGGACACGGCCCAGGTCGACATCGCCGACGCGACCGGTGCCCCGGTCGCGGCCGTTCACCACCTGCTGGCGCCGCCGATCTCGGACGAGCAGCTGCGGGTCGCCCAGGCCGAGAACGTGGACAACCTCTTCCGGCTCCGCTGGCAGTCCGCCGTGTTCGGCGGCCCCGCCGACGACACGGGGCAGCGCTGGGCGGTCGCCGGCCGGGTCGGCGACGCCTGGGCGGCGGTGGCCCGCCGGGCCGCCGCCGGGTACGAGTCGGTGGCCGCGCTGGCCGCCGCGGTCGAGGCGGGCGCGCCCGTCCCGGACGTGGTGCTGCTGCCCTGCCTGCCCGACCCGGCCGCCGAGGCCGGGGACGTTCCGGCCGAGCTGCGGGCGGTGGCCGGGCGGGTCCTGGCCGAGGTGCAGACCTGGCTGGCCGACGAGCGGTTCGCCGCCTCCCGCCTGGTCGTGGTGACCTCGGGCGCGGTGAGCGCGGGCGACACCGCCGTGGACGTGGTGACCGGGCCGGTCTGGGGACTGGTGCGGTCGGTGCAGGCGGAGAGCCCGGACCGGCTGACCCTGGTCGACTGGGACGGCCGCCGCGGCACGCTGGCCGCCCTGCGGTCCGCCGTCGACTCGGGCGAGCCGGAGTCGGCCGTGCGGGCCGGCGCCGTCCTGCTGCCGCGGCTCGGGCGCAGCCCGGTGCCGGACGAGGAGGCCGGGGCCGGCATGTTCGGGCCCGACGGCACGGTGCTCGTCACCGGCGGCACCGGCGGGCTCGGCGCCCTGGTGGCCCGTCACCTCGTGGTGCGGCACGGGGTGCGGCACCTGCTGCTGCTCAGCCGGCGCGGCGCCGCGGCCCCCGGTGCGGAGGAGCTGCGGGCGGCGCTGGTCGAGGCGGGCGCCGAGAGCGTCGCCATCGAGGCCTGCGACGTCTCGGACCGGGACGCCCTGGCGGCGGTGCTCGCCGCGGCCCCGGCCGGCCGGCCGCCGCTGACCGGGGTCGTCCACACCGCGGGCATCGCGGACAACGGGACGATCGGCACCCAGACCCCGGAGCGGTTCGACGCGGTGCTGCGGCCGAAGGCCGACGCCGCCTGGCACCTGCACGAGCTGACCCGGGACCTCGGGCTGAGCGCCTTCGTCCTGTTCTCCTCCTCGGCCGGGCTGCTGGTCGGCGGCGGGCAGGCCAACTACGCCACGGCCAACGTCTTCCTGGACGCGCTCGCCGAGCACCGGCGCGCGGCCGGGCTGCCGGCCGTGTCGCTGGCCTGGGGGCTGTGGGCGTCCACGGACGGCATGGCCGGCCAGATGGGCGACGCCGACCTCCAGCGGATGAACCGGCTGGGCATGCCGCCCCTGGAGACCGAGGACGCGCTCAGCCTGTTCGACGCGGCGATCGCCTCCGGGGATCCGACCCTGGTGCCGATCCGGCTGGACTTCGCGACCCTGGCGAGCCGGACCGACGACCTGCCGACCGCCCTGCGCGGCATGGGCCGGGCCCCGGCGCGGCGCCGCAACCGGCGGGCCGTCACGGCGGTGGCCGCCCCCGACCGGGGCTTCGCCGCCCGGCTGGCCGAGCTCTCGGAGGCCGACCGGACCCGTCAGATCTCGGCGCTGGTGCGCGAGCACGTCGCCGGGGTGCTGGGGCACGCGTCCGGGGACTCGGTGGACCCGGACCGGGCGTTCAAGGACATGGGCTTCGACTCACTGGCCGCGGTCGAGCTGCGGAACCTGCTGAACAAGGCCACCGGCCTGCGGCTGCCGACCACCCTGGTGTTCGACTTCCCCACGCCCACCACGTTGGTCCAGCACCTGGGCACCGCGCTGGCCCCGGCCGACGCCGCCCCGAAGTCGCTGGAGGCGCAGCTCGAACTCCTTGAGGTCGCTCTGGCGCAGGCCGGTCCGGAGGAGGACCACGCCGCCGTCACCGCCCGGCTCAAGGGCCTGCTGCGCCGGTGGACGGAGCAGCAGCCCGACGGGGACGGTTCGGCCCAGCGGTTCGACGAGGCCACCGACGACGAGCTGTTCGACTTCCTGGACAACGAGCTCGGCATCGGCTGAGCGGCTCCCACCCCTCCGGGCGTCCCCGGCCGCCGCCCCCGGCGGCCGGGGACCCGGTCCGCCTCCCGCCTGCCGGGGCCCGGCCCGGGCCCCGACCCCTTCCGTTCGCCCCTCCCGACCCCTCCCAGAAGGCTGAGACAGCGATGGCGCACGACGAAAAGCTCCGCGAGTACCTCAGGCGGGCGACGGCAGACCTCCAGGAGACCCGCCGCCGGCTGCGGGAGGCGGAGGACGCCCGGCACGAACCGATAGCGATCATCGGCATGAGCGGCCGCTACCCCGGCGGGGTGACCTCCCCCGAGGACCTCTGGCAACTGGTGTCCGACGGCGCCGACGTGGTGTCGGACTTCCCCACCGACCGCGGCTGGAACACCGACGCGGTGTACGACCCCGAGCCGGGCAAGCCCGGCCGGACGTACGTCCGCCGCGGCGGCTTCCTGCACGACGCGGCCGAGTTCGATGCCGGCTTCTTCGGGCTCAGCCCGCGCGAGGCGCCGGAGGCCGACCCGCAGCAGCGGCTGCTGCTGGAGGTGTCCTGGGAGGCGCTCGAACGGGCCGGGATCGACCCGCTGTCGCTGCGCGGCAGCCGGACGGGCGTCTTCGCCGGCCTGATGCACCACGACTACCCGCGCAGCACCACGGCGGGCAGCATCGTCTCCGGCATCGTCTCCTACACCTTCGGGCTGGAGGGGCCCGCCGTCACCACGGACACCGCCTGCTCGTCCTCGCTGGTGGCGCTGCACCTGGCCTGCCAGTCGCTGCGGGCCGGGGACTCCGCCCTCGCCCTCGCCGGCGGCGTCTGCGTGATGGCGACCCCTCAGCTGTTCGTCGAGTTCAGCCGGCAGCGGGCGCTGTCCCCGGACGGCCGCTGCCGGTCCTTCGCCGCCGACGCCGACGGCGCCGGCTGGTCGGAGGGCGCCGGGATGCTCGTCCTGGAGCGGCTGTCGGACGCGCGCCGCAACGGCCACCCCGTCCTGGCGGTGGTGCGCGGCTCGGCGGTGAACCAGGACGGTGCCAGCAACGGCCTGATGGCCCCGAACGGGCCCGCGCAGCAGCGGGTGATCCGGGCCGCGCTGAAGAACGCCGGGCTGGTCGCCGCCGACGTGGACGCGGTGGAGGCGCACGGCACGGGCACCAGGCTCGGCGACCCGATCGAGGCGCAGGCACTGCTGGCGACGTACGGGCAGGACCGGCCGGAGGACAAGCCGCTCTGGCTCGGCTCGATCAAGTCCAACATGGGGCACCCGCAGGCCGCGGCAGGGGTGGCGGGCGTGATGAAGATGGTCCTCGCGCTCCAGCACGAGACGCTGCCGCGGACCATCCACGCCGGGGAGCCGACCCCGCACGTCGACTGGTCCGCCGGCCGGGTGCAGCTGCTGAACGACGAGGTGCCGTGGCCCAGGGGCGAGCGGCCCAGGCGGTTCGGCATCTCCTCGTTCGGGATCAGCGGCACCAACGCGCACGCCGTCATCGAGGAGGCGCTCCCCGACCCCGAGGAGGCCGACGAGCAGCCGCCCGCGCCCGCCCCCGTCCCGTACCTGGCCTGGCCGCTCTCCGCCCGCGGCGAGGACGCGCTGCGGGCCCAGGCCGCACGGCTCCACGCCGACCTGCTCGACCGGGCCGGCCTGGACGCCGGAGACGTCGCGTACTCCCTCGCCACCACCCGCTCGCTGTTCGAGAACCGGGCCGTGGCCGCGGGCGCGGACCGCGGCGAACTCCTCGCGGCGCTCGACCGGATCGCCACCGGCGAGGACGCGGGCGGCGCGGTGCGCGGCGGCGGCCGGACGGCCTTCCTCTTCACCGGCCAGGGCGCCCAGCGCCCCGGCATGGGCCAGGAGGCGTACGCGGCCTACCCCGCCTACGCCCGGGCCTTCGACGCGGTCTGCGCGGAGCTGGACACCCGGCTGCCCAGGCCGCTGCGCGAGGTGGTGTTCGCCCCCGAGGGCTCGGCCGAGGCCGCCCTGCTCGACCGCACGGTCTTCACCCAGGCGGCGCTCTTCGCGACCGAGGTCGCCCTCTACCGGCTGGCCGAGTCCTTCGGCGTCCGCCCCGACGTCCTCATCGGTCACTCCGTGGGCGAGATCGCCGCGGCCCACGTCGCCGGGGTGCTCTCGCTGGCCGACGCGGCAGCCCTGGTCGCCGCCCGCGGCCGGCTGATGGAGGCCCTGCCCGAGGGCGGCGCGATGACCGCCGTCCAGGCCACCGAGCAGGACGTGCTGCCGCTGCTGGAGGGCCGGGCGGCGCAGCTCGGCATCGCCGCGGTCAACGGGCCGACGTCCGTCGTCCTCTCCGGCGACGATGACGCCGTCGCCGAGGTCGCCGGGCTGCTGGCCGGCCGCGGCGCCCGCACCCGGCAGCTGCGGGTCAGCCACGCCTTCCACTCGCCGCGGATGGACGCCATGCTGGCCGACTTCGCCGAGGTGCTCGCCGGGCTGACCTTCCGGGAGGCCGCCGTCCCGGTCGTCTCCAACGTGACCGGCGCGCTCGCCGAGGGCGAGGACCTGCGCACCCCCGAGTACTGGGTGCGCCACGTCCGCGGCACCGTCCGCTTCCACGACGGGCTGCGCGCGCTGGCCGCCCTGGGCGTCTCCACCTGCCTGGAGATCGGCCCCGGCGCCACCCTCACCGCGATGGCCGGCGAGACCCTCGACGAGGACGTCCTCGCCGTCCCGCTGCTGCGCACCGGCACCCCCGAGCCGCGCGCCCTGACGGCCGCGCTCACCGCCCTGCACCTGCGCGGCGTCGACGTGAACTGGGCCGCGCCACTCGCCGGCACCGGGCGGCGCCGGGTCGGCCTGCCCACCTACCCGTTCCAGCGCCGGCGCTACTGGGCCGAGCCCGAGGACGGCGCCGACGGCGCCCGCCCGGGCCGGGGAGCCGGGGACGGCGCCTTCTGGTCCGCCGTCGAGCAGCGCGATCTCGACCACCTCGCCACCGTCCTCGACGCGGACGGCGACAGCCGCTCCTCCCTGGAGACGGTGCTCCCGCTGCTCGCCGACTGGCGCACCCGCAGCGTCGAGCACGCCACCGTCGAGGGCTGGCGCTACCGGATCGGCTGGCTGCCCCACACCGGCGGCACCGGCGGCACGCTCACCGGCAGCTGGCTGCTGGCCCTGCCCGCCGAGGGCGTGGACGAGGCGTGGGCCGAGGCCGTCGAACGGACCCTCGCCGACCGCGGCGCACAGGTCCTGACGCTGCGTGTCACCGGGGCCGGCGCCGACCGGCCGGCGCTGACCGCCCGGATCACCGAGACCCTCGCCGGGGCCGCGCCGCTGAACGGCGTGGTGTCGCTGCTCGGCCAGGACGGGGAACCCGACGCCGGGGCCCCCGCCGCCCCGCGCGGCCTCACCACCACCGTGGCGCTCGTCCAGGCCCTCACCGACCTGGACACGGCGGCGCCGGTGTGGAGCGTGACGCGCGGCGCCGTCGCCGCGGGCCGCTCCGAGGCCCTGCCCAACCCCGGCCAGGCCCTGGTCTGGGGCCTCGGCCGGGTGGTCGCCCTGGAGAACCCCGGCCTCTGGGGCGGTCTGGTCGACCTCCCCGCCACCGGCACCCCCGACGCCGCGCTGCTGGCCCGCCTCGCCGACGTGCTCGCCGACCCGGCGGGCGAGGACCAGCTCGCCGTCCGGGCGGCCGGCACGTTCGTCCGCCGCCTGGAGCGGGCGACCGCCGACACCAGCCCGCCGCGGGTCGCCTGGCGGCCCACCGGCACGGTGCTCGTGACCGGCGGCACCGGCGCCGTCGGCGCGCACGTCGCCCGCTGGCTGGCCCGGGCCGGCGCCGAGCACCTGCTGCTCACCAGCCGGCGCGGCATCGAGGCCCCCGGCGCCGCCGAACTCGCGCAGGAGCTCACCGGCCTCGGCACCCGCGTCACCGTCGCCGCCTGCGACGCCGCCGACCGCGACTCCCTCGCCGTGCTGCTGAAGGAACTGCCCGCCGACGCCCCGCTCACCGCCGTGATGCACGCGGCCGGGGTGCTCGACGACGGGACGGTGGGCTCGCTCACCCCGGAGCGGATCGCCGGGGTGCTCCGCCCCAAGATCGAGGCCGCCCGCAACCTGCACGAGCTCACGCGGGACCTCGAACTGACCGCCTTCGTCTCCTTCTCCTCGATCGCCGGCCTGCTCGGCGGCGCCGGCCAGGCCTCGTACGCGGCGGCCAACGCCTACCTCGACGCGCTGGCCGAGCACCGCAGGGCGTTGGGCCTGCCGGCGGCCTCGGTCGCCTGGGGCCCGTGGGGCGGCGGAGGCATGGCCACCCAGCAGGAGATCCAGGAACGTGCCTGGTGGCGCGGCCTGACCGAGCTGGACCCGGAACTCGCCGTGAACGCCCTGCACGAGGTGCTGGAGCGCGGCGAGGCCGTCATCGGCGTGGTCGACGCCGACTGGGCCGAGCTGGCACCCGCCTTCACGGCCGGCCGGCCCAGCCCGCTGATCGGCGCACTGCCCGAGGCGAAGGCCGCGACGGGCGGTCCGGCCGGCGGCCCGGCGGCGGGCGGCCCGGCCGACGCCTCCGCGCTGGCCCGGGAGCTGGCCGCGCTTACCGGTGGCGAGCAGCGCAGCACCATCCTCGGGCTCGTCCGCGGCCAGGTGGCCACGGTGCTCGGCCACGACGGCCCCGACGCCGTCCAGCCGGGCCGTGCCTTCAAGGACATGGGATTCGACTCGCTGACCGCCGTCGAGTTCCGCAACCGCATGAACGCGGCCACCGGGCTGAAGCTCCCGGCGACCCTGCTCTTCGACTACGCCAACCCCACCACCCTGGCCGAGCACCTGCACGGCGAACTGGCGCCGGCGGGCGTCGGCGGTGCCGGCGTGGCCGCCGAACTCGACCGGCTGGAGGCCGTGGTGGCCTCCCTCGCCCCGGAGGAGATCGAGCGGACGCAGGTCGTCTCGCGCCTCCAGGCCCTGGTGGCCCGCGTGAACGAGGCCCAGGGCACCCGGGCCGGCACGGTCGCCGACCAGCTGGAAGACGCCTCGGCCGACGAACTCTTCGACTTCATCGACAAAGAACTCGGGATCGCGTGACCAGGTTCCTGGACTCTTTATCAACAGAATTGGTGAGGCCCTGATGGGGAACGAAAAGAAGCTGCTCGACTACCTCAAGCGGACGACCGCCGACCTCGCACAGACGAAGGAGCGGCTGCGCGACATCGAGGCGGAGCCGATCGCGATCGTGGGGATGGCCTGCCGCTTCCCGGGTGACACGCGTTCCCCGGAAGACCTCTGGGACCTGGTCCTCGGCGAGACGGACGCCATCGGCGGATTCCCCCAGGACCGCGGCTGGGACGTCGGCGGCATGTACGACGCGGACGCCGAACAGGCGGCCAGCGGCTACACCCGCAGCGGCGGGTTCCTGCACGGTGCCGCCCGGTTCGACGCCGAGTTCTTCGGCATCAGCCCGCGGGAGGCCATCGCGATGGACCCGCAGCAGCGCCTGCTGCTGGAGGCGTCCTGGGAGGCGTTCGAGCGGGCCGGGATCTCCCCCGACTCCCTCAAGGGCGGCCCCGTCGGCGTCTATGTCGGGACCAATGGCCAGTCCTACTTCGGCATGAAGCTGCCCGAGGAGTCGGCGGCCTACATGACCACCGGCACCAACGGCGCCGTGCTCTCCGGCCGGGTCTCCTACGCGTTCGGCTTCGAGGGCCCCGCGGTGTCGGTGGACACCGCCTGCTCGTCCTCGCTGGTCGCGCTGCACCTGGCCGTGCAGGCGCTGCGCCGGGGCGAGTGCACGATCGCCCTGGCCGGCGGTGTCACGGTGATGGCGACGCCCGACCCGTTCATCGCCTTCGGCAAGGCGCGCGGGCTGGCGGCCGACGGCCGCTGCAAGGCGTTCGCCGACGCCGCCGACGGCACCGGCTGGAGCGAGGGTGCCGGCGTCCTCCTGGTGGAGCGGCTCTCGGTCGCCCGCCGCAACGGTCACCCCGTCCTCGCGGTCGTGCGGGGCTCCGCGGTCAACCAGGACGGTGCGAGCAACGGCATCACCGCGCCGAACGGTCCGTCGCAGCAGCGGGTGATCAGGGCGGCGCTGGCCAACGCGGGCCTGTCGACGGCCGATGTGGACGTGGTGGAGGCGCACGGGACGGGCACCACGCTGGGTGACCCGATCGAGGCGCAGGCCCTGCTGGCCACCTACGGCCAGGGCCGGACGGCCGAACACCCGCTCCGGCTGGGCTCGATCAAGTCGAACCTGGGCCACACCCAGGCCGCCGCCGGTGTCGCCGGAATCATCAAGATGGTCCAGGCGCTGCGCCACGAGGTGCTGCCCAGGACCCTGCACGTCGACACCCCGTCCACCCACGTGGACTGGGAGGCCGGCCACGTGGAGCTGCTGCTGACCCGCACCCCCTGGGAGCGCGGCGAGCGGCCGCGGCGGGCGGGCATCTCGTCCTTCGGCCTGAGCGGCACCAATGCGCACGTGATCATCGAGGAGGCACCGGCGGCCGAGCAGGTCGAGGGGGCCGTCGAGGAGTCGGGTGCGGGCTGGCCGTCGGGTGTGCCGGTGCCGTGGGTCGTGTCGGGCCGGACGGAGGCCGCGTTGCGTGACCAGGCCGGGCGGCTGCGGGAGTTCGTGGCCGGTGGTTCGGTGTCGGCGCTCGATGTCGGGTTCTCGCTGGCGTCCTCGCGGGCGGTGTTCGACCGTCGGGCGGTGGTGCTGGGTTCGGACCTGGCGGAGCTGACGGGTGCGCTGGAGGGTGTGCGGGCGGGGCGCCGGTTGGAGGGCAAGACGGCGTTCCTGTTCACCGGTCAGGGCGCGCAGCGGGTCGGGATGGGCGGCGAACTGGCGTCGGTGTTCCCGGTATTCGCGGCCGCGCTGGACGAGGTGTGTGGGCTGCTGGACGGTGAGTTGGGTGTTGCGCTGCGCGAGGTCATAGCCGGAAAGTCCGGTTCGCTGGACGACACGGTCCACACGCAGTCGGCGCTGTTCGCGGTCGAGGTCGCCCTGTACCGGCTGGTGGAGTCGCTGGGGGTGCGGGCGGACTTCGTGGCCGGGCACTCCGTCGGTGAGATCGCGGCCGCGCATGTCAGTGGTGTGTTGTCGCTGGCGGACGCGTGCAAGCTGGTGGCCGCCCGTGGCCGGTTGATGCAGGCGCTGCCGGCCGGTGGCGTGATGGTGGCCGTCCGGGCCGCCGAGGCGGATGTGCTGCCGCTGCTCAAGGGCCGGGAGGCCGAGGTCGGGGTGGCGGCGGTCAACGGGCCGACGTCCGTGGTGATTTCGGGTGCCAAGGCGCCGGTCGGCGAGGTGGTCGCGCAACTGAAGGAACGGGGCATCGCCTCGGTCCGGCTGACCGTCTCGCATGCCTTCCACTCGCCGCTGATGGAGCCGATGCTGGAGGAGTTCCGGGCGGTCGTCCGGGGCCTCTCCTTCGCCGAGCCCCAGCTCGCCGTGGTGTCGAACGTGACGGGTCGCATCGCGGCCGGCGACGAGCTGCGTGACCCCGAGTACTGGGTGCGCCACGTCCGCCAGGCCGTCCGCTTCGCCGACGGCATCCGGGCGTTGGAGGACGCCGGCGTCACCCGCTACCTGGAGCTGGGCCCCGACGGCGTGCTGACCGGCATGGCCCAGGCCTGCCTGGCCAGCCCCGACGACGCCCTCCTCGTGCCGGCGCTGCGCAAGGGCCGCGACGAGGCCCCCGCCCTGCTGGCCGCCCTGGCGGGCGTGTTCGAGGCCGGCGCGGACGTCGACTGGGCAGCGGTCTTCCGGGGCACCGGCGCACACCGCGTCGACCTGCCGACCTACGCCTTCCAGCACGAGCACTACTGGCTCAGCCCCGCGAACGACACGGGCGACGTGTCGGCGTTCGGGCTCGTCGCGACCGAACACCCGCTGCTCGGCGCGGCCGTCGACCTGCCCGACTCCGGCGGCACCGTGCTGAGCGGCCGGCTCTCCCTCGACACCCACGCCTGGCTGGCCGACCACGTGGTGTCCGGCTCCGTCGTGGTGCCGGGGACGGCGCTGATCGAGATGGTGCTCCGCGCCGGTCGGGAGGCCGGCTGCGACCGGGTGGAGGAGCTGGTCCTCGAAGCGCCGCTGGTGCTCGCGGAGCGCGGCGCCGTCCAGGTGCTCGTCCTGCTCGCCGCAGCGGGCGACGGCGGCACCCGGAGCGTGCGGATCCACTCGCGCGACGCCGATGCCGACACCGAGACGGCCTGGACCGGTCACGCCGCCGGCGTCCTCGCCCCGAGCCGGGGCGCCGCCTCCTTCGACTTCGCGGCCTGGCCGCCCAAGGGCGCCGAGCCGGTCGCCATCGACTCCGTCTACGACGACTTCGTGGCCGGCGGCCTGGCGTACGGGCCGCTGTTCCGGGGGCTGACCGCCGCCTGGAGCCGGGACGGCGAGGTGTTCGCCGAGGTCGTCCTCCCGGACGCCGCGCACGCCGACGCCGAGCTGTTCGCCCTCCACCCGGCCGCCTTCGACGCGGCCCTGCACGCGGTGAGCGTCTCCGACGCGGTGTCGGAGGGCGGCCTGCCGTTCGCCTGGTCCGACGTCGAGGTCCACGCGACCGGCGCGACGCACCTGCGGGTCCGCGTCCGGCGGGTGCCGGGCCGGGACGCGGCGGCCCTGGACCTCGCGGACGCCACCGGCAGCCCCGTCGCCTCGGTGGGTGCGCTGGCCGTCCGGCCGGTCTCGGCCGCGCAGATCAAGGCCGCGGCCGCCGCTCACCACGACTCCCTGTTCCGGGTCTCCTGGACGCCCGTCCCCGGCGGCACCGCGCAGGGCACCTGGGCGGTGCTCGGGGCGGAGGCCGCGGGCTGGGCCGGCCGGCTGGGCGTCGCCCCGGTGCCGGCCGGTGAACCGGCCGACCACGTGCTGCTCCCGGCAGGCTGGACCGTCACGTCCGACGACGACCCGGTGAGCGCCGTGCACGCCGAGACGGAGCGGGTGCTCACCGCCGTCCAGAGCCGGCTCGCGCAGAGTGGTCCCGAGGGCTCGCGGCTGGTCGTGGTGGTCCCCGGGGCCGCCGCGTCGAGCGGCGTCTCCGCGCTGGTCGGGGCCGCCGTCAGCGGCATGGTCCGCTCGGCCCAGGCGGAGAACCCGGGCCGGATCGTCCTCGTCGAGCTCGACGACGACGCGGCGTCGGCCCGTGCCCTGCCGGCCGCGGTGGCCACCGGGGAGGACCGCCTGGCGATCCTCGGCGGCGAGATCCGCACCGCCCGGCTCGCCCGCGTCGCCGTCCCCGCGGTCGGCACGGACGGGGCCGCCGAGGCGGCGGAGCAGGGCTGGGACGCGGCGGGCACCGTGCTGCTCACGGGGGCGACCGGCGGGCTCGGCGCCCTCCTCGCCCGTCACCTGGTCACCGAACACGGCGTCCGGCACCTGCTGCTGGTCAGCCGCCGAGGCGCCGCGGCCCCCGGTGCGGAGGAGCTGAGCGCGGCCCTCACCGAGGCCGGTGCCGAAAGCGTCACCGTCGAGTCCTGCGACGTGTCCGACCGGGACGCCCTGGCGGCGCTGATCGCCGCCGTCCCGGCCGACCGGCCGCTGCGCGCGGTCGTGCACGCGGCAGGCTTCCTGGACGACGGCACCATCGCGTCGCTGACCCCCGAGCGGGTGCACGCCGTGCTCCGCCCCAAGGTCGACGCCGCCTGGCACCTGCACGAGCTGACCGCCGGACTCGGTCTGACGGCGTTCGTTCTCTTCTCCTCGGCGGCAGGCGTCCTCGGCGTCCCCGGCCAGGGCAACTACGCGGCGGCCAACGCCTTCCTGGACGCCCTCGCCCAGCGACGCCACGCGGCCGGGCTGCCGGCGACCTCCCTCGCCTGGGGCCCCTGGGCCGAAGGCGGCGGCATGGTCGGCACGCTCAGCGAGGCCGACCGCGCCCGCATGGCGCGCGGCGGCATCGTGCCGCTCGGCGCGGAGGAGGGCCTCGCGCTCTTCGACGCCGCCCGCGCGGCCGGCGAGCCCGCGCTCGCCCCGATCCGGATCGACACGGCGGCCCTGCGCGCCCAGGGCGAGGAACTCGACGCGCTGTTCCGCGGCATCGTCCCGGTGGCCCGGCGCACGGCCGCGCGCGCGGTGCCGGCGGGCGGGGCCGACTCGCTGGCCGGCCGGCTCGCCGGGCTCGACCGGGAGGAGCGCGAGCGGCTGCTGCTCCAGGTCGTCCGCGCCCAGGTCGCCGGCGTGCTCGGCCACAGCTCGCCGGACGCGATCGAACCCGACCGCGCCTTCAGCGAGCTGGGCTTCGACTCGCTCTCCGCGGTCGAGCTGCGCAACGGCCTCAACACCGCCACCGGTCTGCGGCTGCCGGCGACCCTGGTCTTCGACTACCCGTCGTCCTCGGCGCTCGCGGGCCACCTCTACGAGTCGCTGGTCGGCGCCGCCGACGAGGCTTCGGACCAGGGCCGGTCCGCCGTCGCGACGGTTGCCCCGTCCGACGACCCGATCGTCATCGTCGGCATGTCCGCCCGCTACCCCGGCGGTGTCACCACGCCCGACGAGCTCTGGGAGCTGGTCGTGGAGGGCCGGGAGGCGGTGTCCGAGTTCCCCGAGGACCGGGGCTGGGACACCGGCCGCCTGTACGACCCGACGCGGGAACGCGCCGACACCACCTACGTCAACCAGGGCGGGTTCCTGCACGACGCGGCGGAGTTCGACGCGGCCTTCTTCCGGGTCAGCCCGAACGAGGCGCTGGCCCTCGACCCGCAGCAGCGGCTGCTGCTGGAGGCGTCCTGGGAGGCGATGGAGCGGGCGGGCATCGACCCGGCCTCGCTCAGGGGCAGCCGGACGGGCGTCTTCACGGGCGTGATGTACCACGACTACCCGACCAGCCACGCGATGGGCAGTGCGATCTCGGGCCGGGTCTCCTACACCTTCGGCCTGGAGGGCCCGGCGGTGTCGGTGGACACGGCGTGCTCGTCCTCGCTGGTCGCGCTGCACTGGGCGATCCAGGCCCTCCAGCGGAACGAGTGCGAACTCGCCCTCGTCGGCGGCGTGGCGGTGATGGCCACCCCCGAGGTCTTCGTGGAGTTCAGCCGCCAGCGGGGCCTGGCCCCGGACGGCCGGATCAAGGCCTTCTCGGAGGCGGCCGACGGCACGGCCTGGGGCGAAGGCGCCGGCGTGCTCCTGGTGGAGCGCCTGTCGGACGCGCGTCGGCTCGGGCACGAGGTGCTGGCCGTGGTCCGTGGTTCGGCGATCAACCAGGACGGTGCGAGCAACGGCATCACCGCGCCGAACGGTCCGTCGCAGCAGCGGGTGATCCGGGCGGCGCTGGCCAACGCGGGCCTGTCGACGGCCGATGTGGACGTGGTGGAGGCGCACGGGACGGGCACCACCCTGGGTGACCCGATCGAGGCGCAGGCGCTGCTCGCCACCTACGGCCAGGGTCGCCCGGAGGGCCGGCCGCTCTGGCTGGGCTCGATCAAGTCGAACCTGGGTCACACCCAGGCCGCCGCCGGCGTGGCGGCGATCATCAAGATGGTGCAGGCGATGCGGCACGAGGTGCTGCCGAAGACCTTGCACGTCGACACCCCGTCCACCCACGTGGACTGGTCGGCCGGGGACGTCGAGCTGCTGGCCGAGTCCCGGGTCTGGGAGAAGGCGGACGGTGCGCCGCGTCGCGCGGGTGTGTCGTCGTTCGGAATCTCGGGGACCAATGCGCACGTGATCATCGAGGAGGCTCCGGCGGCCGAGCAGGTCGAGGGGGCCGAGTCGGCCGATGAGTCGGGTGCGGGTTGGCCGTCGGGTGTGCCGGTGCCGTGGGTCGTGTCGGGCCGGACGGAGGCCGCGTTGCGTGACCAGGCCGGGCGGCTGCGGGAGTTCGTGGCCGGTGGTTCGGTGTCGGCGCTCGATGTCGGGTTCTCGCTGGCGTCCTCGCGGGCGGTGTTCGACCGTCGGGCGGTGGTGCTGGGTTCGGACCTGGCGGAGCTGGCGGGTGCGCTGGCGGGTGTGCGGGCGGGGCGCCGGTTGGAGGGCAAGACGGCGTTCCTGTTTACCGGTCAGGGTGCGCAGCGGGTCGGGATGGGCGGCGAACTGGCGTCGGTGTTCCCGGTGTTCGCGGCCGCGTTGGACGAGGTGTGTGGGCTGCTGGACGGTGAGTTGGGTGTTGCGCTGCGCGAGGTCATAGCCGGAAAGTCCGGTTCGCTGGACGACACGGTCCACACGCAGTCGGCGCTGTTCGCGGTCGAGGTGGCGCTGTACCGGCTGGTGGAGTCGCTGGGGGTGCGGGCGGACTTCCTGGCCGGGCACTCCGTCGGTGAGATCGCGGCCGCGCACGTGGCGGGAGTCTTCTCCCTGGCGGATGCGTGCAAGCTGGTCGCCGCGCGTGGCCGGTTGATGCAGGCGCTGCCGGCCGGTGGCGTGATGGTCGCCGTCCGGGCCGCGGAGGCGGACGTGCTGCCGCTGCTCAAGGGCCGGGAGGCCGAGGTCGGGGTGGCGGCCGTCAACGGCCCCGCCTCGGTGGTGATTTCCGGTGCCGAGGGATCGGTGCGCAAGGTCGTGAAGAAGCTGGAGGAGCGGGGCATCGCCTCGGTCCGGCTGACCGTCTCGCACGCGTTCCACTCGCCGCTGATGGAGCCGATGCTGGAGGAGTTCCGGGCCGTCGTGGGCGGCCTGGAGTTCGCCGAGCCCAGGCTCGCCGTCGTCTCCAACGTGACCGGACAGCTCGCCAACGGCGACGACCTGCGTGACCCCGAGTACTGGGTGCGCCACGTCCGTCAGGCCGTCCGCTTCGCCGACGGCATCCGGGCGTTGGAGGACGCCGGTGTCACCCGCTACCTGGAGCTGGGCCCCGACGGCGTGCTGACCGGCATGGCCCAGGCCTGCCTGGCCAACCCCGACGACGCCCTCCTCGTGCCGGCGCTGCGCAAGGGCCGCGACGAGGTCCCGGTCCTGCTGGCCGCCCTGGCGGGCGTGTTCGAGGCGGGCGCGGACGTCGACTGGGCGGCCGTGTTCCAGGGCACCGGCGCCCGCCGCGTCGACCTGCCGACCTACGCCTTCCAGCGCGAGCACTACTGGCTCGACGCCGGCCCCGCGACCGCCGGGTTCGTCTCCCCGGAGCACCCGTTCCTGGTCTCCTCGGTCGAACTGGCCGGTGATGAGGGTGGGTTGTTCACCGGCCGGCTGTCCGCGCAGACCACGCCGTGGCTGGCCGACCACGCCTTCGGCGGGGTGACGCTCTTCCCCGGCACGGGCTTTGTCGACCTCGCCCTGCACGCCGGCGACCGCGTCGGCTGCGGGCGCGTCGCCGACCTGGTGCTGGAAGCGCCGCTGGTGCTGCCGGAGAAGGGCGCGGCGGACGTCCAGTTGTCGGTCGCCGGTTCGGACGCGGACGGCTCGCGTCGGTTCACCGTGCACGCACGCCAGGTGGGCGCGCCGCCGGAGGTGCCGTGGACGCGGCACGCGACGGGCGTCCTCGCGGCGGCGGCCGCCCGGCCGTCCTCCGACCCGGGGGTGTGGCCCCCGGCCGGTGCCGAGCCGATCGAACTGGCCGGTATGTACGAGACGTTCGCCGACGGCGGGCTGGTCTACGGCCCGGCGTTCCAGGGCCTCACCAGGGCCTGGCGGCACGGGGACGATGTCCTGGCCGAGGTGGCGCTGCCGCAGGAGCTGGTGGCAGGCGCGGGCGGGTTCGGCCTTCACCCGGCGGCACTCGACGCGGCCCTGCACGCCCTCGGGCTGGCGCGGGAGTCGGACCGTGCGGAGCTGCCGTTCGCCTGGTCCGACGTGGAGCTGTTCGCCACCGGGGCGACCCTGCTGCGGGTGCGGCTGCGTCCGACGGCAGGTCAGGGCGCGGTCGCCCTCGACGTCGCCGACGCTCAGGGCCTGCCGGTGGCGTCGGTCGGCTCGCTGGCCCTGCGGCCGGTGTCCGCCGGCGAGGTCGGTGTGGGGGCGGGGGCGTTCCACGACTCCCTCTACCGGGTCGCCTGGACCGCGGCCCCGGCCGGGTCCGCGCAGCGGACGGGTTCCTGGGCGCTGCTGGCCGCACGGCCGGAGGATCTGGCGGGCCGGCTGGACGCCGCCCCCGCGAAGGACCTGGACGGTGCGGGCGGCGCCGAGGTGGTGCTGCTGCCGGCCGGCGCGCTGGCCGACGGGGCGGACGGCCGGGCCGTGGCCTCGCCGGAGGCCGTGCGCGCCGAGACGCACCGGGTCCTGGAGGTGCTCCAGGGCTGGCTGGCGGACGAGCGTTTCGCCGCGGCGAAGCTCGTCGTGCTGACCGGCGGGGCGGTCGCCCCGGACTCCGGCGACGAGCCGGGGGCCGGGCAGGTCATCGACCCGTCGGGTGCGGCCGTCGGCGGCCTGGTGCGTTCCGCACAGGCGGAGAACCCGGGCCGGATCGTCCTGGTCGACCTGGACGGCGACGAGGCGTCGCTGCGGGCGCTGCCCGCCGTGCTGGCCTCCGGTGAGGAGCAGGCGGCCGTCCGGGCGGGCACCGTCCTTGTGCCGCGCCTGGTCCGGGTGGCGAAGGAGCCGGCCGGCGCGGAGCCGCGGTCCCCGTGGGACGGCGAGGGCACCGTGCTGATCACCGGGGCGACCGGCGGGCTCGGGCCCGTCTTCGCCCGGCACCTGGTCGCCGAGCACGGCGTCCGGCACCTGCTGCTGCTCAGCCGCAGGGGCGCGGACGCGCCGTCGGCGCCGGAGCTCCGGCGCGAGCTGGAGGAGCTGGGCGCCGAGTCGGTCCGCTTCGCGGCCGCCGACGTCGCCGACCGGGCCGCTCTGGCCGGCGCGCTCGACGGCCTGCCCGCCGAGCACCCGCTCACCGGGGTTGTGCACGCGGCCGGTGTGCTCGACGACGCGACCGTGGGGTCCCTCACCCCGGAGCGCCTGGACGCCGTCCTGCGCCCCAAGGCGGACGCGGCCTGGCACCTGCACGAGCTGACCCGGGACCGCGGCCTGAAGGCCTTCGTCCTCTTCTCGTCGGTCGGCGGGGTCCTCGGCGGCCCCGGCCAGGGCAACTACGCTGCCGCCAACGCCTTCCTGGACGCCCTCGCCCAGCACCGCGCGGCGGCCGGACTCCCCGCCACCTCGCTCGCCTGGGGCCTGTGGGGCACCGGCGGCATGGGCGGCGGACTCTCCGACGCCGACGTGCAGCGGGCCGCCCGCTCCGGCGTCGCGGCGCTGACGGGGGAGCAGGGCACGCGCCTGTTCGACGCGGCGCTCGGGACCGGCCTGCCGGCCCTCGTCCCGGTGGCCCTGGACCTCAGGACGCTGGGCCGCCTGGGCGCCGACCAGCTGCCGGCCCTCTTCCAGGGGCTGGTGCGCCCGGCCGTCGCCCGTCGCACGGCGGGAACGACCGCCTCCGGCGCCGACGCCCTGCGGGGCCGGCTCGCCGTGGCCTCCTCCGACGACGAGCGCGAGGCGGTCCTCGTCGAGCTGGTGCGCGGCCAGGCCGCGCTGGTGCTCGGCCACAAGGACACGGATGCCATCGAGGTCGAGCGGGCCTTCGGCGAGCTCGGTTTCGACTCGCTGACCTCGGTGGAGTTCCGCAACCGCATGGGGGAGGAGACCGGCCTGCGGCTGCCCGCCGGCCTGATCTTCGACTACCCGAGCATCCGGGTCCTCGCCCGGCACCTGCGGGAGCAGCTCGCCCCGCAGATCCCGGTGTCCGCGGCCGGCGGGCTGCCCGCCGACCCGGAGGCCCGGCTGCGGCTCGCCCTGCAGACGATCCCGCTGGCACGCCTGCGGGAGACCGGGCTCATGGACAGCCTCCTCGAACTGGCCGGGCTCGCAGAGCCCGCCGGGGACGCGGCGGACGACCAGGGCAGCGACGTCGAGGACATCGACGACATGGACGCCGAGAGCCTCATCTCGATGGCGCTCAACGACACGACGCGGGAGGCGTGAGGCCGTCATGGTCCAGAACGATTCGAAGCTGGTCGAGGCACTGCGGTCCTCACTGAAGGAGACCGAGCGGCTGCGGGAGCAGAACCGCAAGCTCGTGGCGGCCACCCGTGAGCCGATCGCGATCGTCGGCATGGCCTGCCGCTTCCCCGGCGGCGCCGCCGGCCCGGACGAGCTCTGGGAGTTCGTCCGGGACGGCCGGGACGGCATCAGCCGCTTCCCCGCCGACCGCGGCTGGGACCTCGAACGGCTCCACGACCCGCAGAGCGAGCGGGCCAACACCAGCTACAGCGACCGGGGCGGCTTCCTGCACGACGCGGGGGAGTTCGACGCCAAGTTCTTCGGCATAGGCCTGCGCGAGGTGGCGGGCCTGGACCCGCAGCAGCGGCTGATGCTGGAGACCTCCTGGGAGGCGATGGAGCACGCCCGGATCCGGCCGGCCTCCCTGCAGGGCACCCGGACGGGCGTCTTCACGGGCGTGATGTACCACGACTACCCGAACAGCTTCGGCAGCGGGAACATCGTCTCCGGTCGGGTCGCCTACACCTTCGGCCTGGAGGGCCCGGCGGTGTCGGTGGACACCGCCTGCTCGTCCTCGCTGGTGGCCCTGCACCTGGCGGTGCAGGCGCTGCGCCGCGGCGAGTGCGACCTCGCGCTGGCGGGCGGGGTCACCGTCATGGCGACTCCGGGCACCTTCGTGGAGTTCAGCCGTCAGCGCGGGCTGGCGCCCGACGGGCGCTGCAAGGCGTTCGCCGAGGCGGCGGACGGCACCGGCTTCGCCGAGGGTGTCGGCGTCGTCCTGGTGGAGCGGCTCTCGGACGCCCGGCGCAACGGGCACCGGATCCTGGCGGTGGTGCGCGGTTCGGCGGTCAACCAGGACGGTGCGAGCAACGGGCTGACGGCGCCGAACGGTCCGTCGCAGCAGCGGGTGATCCGGGCGGCCCTGGCCGACGCCGGTGTGGCGCCGGCCGATGTCGACGCGGTGGAGGCGCACGGGACGGGCACCACGCTGGGTGACCCGATCGAGGCCGATGCCCTGCTGGCCACGTACGGCCAGGGTCGGCCGGAGGGCCGGCCGTTGTGGCTGGGTTCGGTGAAGTCGAACCTGGGTCACACCCAGGCGGCCGCCGGTGTCGCCGGGGTCATCAAGATGGTGCAGGCGATGCGGCACGAGGTGCTGCCGAAGACGCTGCACGTCGATGCGCCGTCCTCGCACGTGGACTGGTCGGCCGGTGATGTCGAGGTGCTGGCGGAGTCCCGGGCCTGGGAGAAGAGGGACGGTGCGCCGCGTCGTGCGGGTGTGTCGTCGTTCGGGATCTCCGGGACCAACGCGCACGTGATCCTGGAGGAGGCCCCGGCGGTCGAGTCGGACGAGTCGGCCGAGCAGTCGGGTGCGGGCTGGCCGTCGGGTGTGCCGGTGCCGCTCGCGGTCTCCGGCCGTACCGACGAGGCGCTGCGGGCGCAGGCCGAGCGGCTGCACGCGTTCGTCGCCGCGGACGGCCCCTCCCGGTTGTCCGACGTGGGCTTCTCGCTGGCGTCCGCACGGACGGTTTTCGACCGGCGCGCGGTGGTGCTGGGTTCGACGCGTGAGGAGGTGCTGGCCGGGCTGGCCGCGGTGGCCGGCGGCTCCGTGGAGCCGCGGGTCGGCGGCCGGACGGCGTTCCTGTTCACGGGCCAGGGTGCGCAGCGCCTCGGCATGGGCGGCGAACTGTACGAGGCCTTCCCGGTGTTCGCGGCCGCGCTGGACGAGGTGTGTTCGCTGCTGGACGGTGAGTTGGGTGTTTCGCTGCGCGAGGTCATCGCGGGCGCCGGCTCGGGCTCGCTGGACGACACGGCCTACACGCAGTCGGCGCTGTTCGCGGTCGAGGTCGCCCTGTACCGGCTGGTGGAGTCGCTGGGTGTGCGGGCGGACTTCCTGGCCGGGCATTCCGTCGGTGAGATCGCGGCCGCGCATGTCAGTGGTGTGCTGTCGCTGGCGGATGCGTGCAAGCTGGTCGCCGCGCGTGGCCGGTTGATGCAGGCGCTGCCGGCCGGTGGCGTGATGGTGGCCGTCCGGGCCGCCGAGGCGGACGTGCTGCCGCTGTTGAAGGGACATGAGGCCGAGGTCGGGGTGGCGGCCGTCAACGGGCCGACGTCCGTGGTGATTTCGGGTACCGAGAAGGCGGTCCGCGAGATCGCGGACCAGCTGGCGGCGGCGGGTGCCGCCGTCCAGCAGCTGACCGTCTCGCACGCGTTCCACTCGCCGCTGATGGAGCCGATGCTGGCGGAGTTCCGCGCGGTCGTGGGCGGCCTGGAGTTCTCCGCGCCCAGGCTCGCCGTCGTCTCCAACGTGACCGGCAAGCTCGCCACCGGCGACGAGCTGCGTGACCCGGAGTACTGGGTGCGCCACGTCCGCCAGGCGGTCCGCTTCGCCGACGGCATCCGGGCGTTGGAGGACGCCGGTGTCACCCGCTACCTGGAGCTGGGCCCCGACGGCGTGCTGACCGGCATGGCCCACGGCTGCCTGGCCAAGCCCGACGCGGCGCTCCTCGTCCCCGTCCTGCGCAAGGGCCGCGACGAGGCCCCGGCCCTGCTCAGCGCCCTGGCCGGTGTGTTCGAGGCGGGCGCGGACGTCGACTGGGCGGCCGTGTTCCGGGGCACCGGCGCTCGCCGCGTCGACCTGCCGACCTACGCCTTCCAGCACGAGCGCCACTGGCTGGACGCCGCGGCCGACCTGAGCGACGCGGCCGCCTTCGGGCAGGTCGACGCCGGGCACCCGTTCCTGCGGGCCGGTGTCGAACTCCCGGACTCCGGCGGGTTCGTGCTGACCGGGCGGATCGGCCTGGACACCCACCGCTGGCTCGCCGACCACACGGTGGCGGGCACGGTCCTGCTGCCGGGGGCGGCCCTGGCCGACCTGGTGCTCAGGGCGGGTCGGCAGGTCGGCTGCGAGCGGATCCGCGAACTGACCCTGACCGCCCCGCTGGTGCTGCCCGAGAGCGGCGCCGTCGTGCTCCAGGTGGTGCTCTCCGGCCCGGACGAGGACGGCGAGCGCGAGGCCCGGGTGTACGCGCGGGCCGGTGACGCGGAGGACGGCACCGCGTGGACGCGGCACGCCACCGGCGTGGTGGGGGCGGGCCTCGGCGCGCCGGACGCCGACGCCGCCGCGTGGCCGCCGCCGGGCGCGCAGCCCGCCGACGTGGCGGAGCTGTACGCGAACCTGGAGGAGGGCGGCCTGGTCTACGGGCCGGTGTTCCGGGGTCTGACGGCCGCCTGGACGCTGGACGGCGAGGTGTTCGCCGAGGTCGCCCTCCCGGACGGCGCGCACGGCGACGCCGAGCTGTTCGCGCTGCACCCGGCCGCGTTCGACGCGGCCCTGCACGCGGTGGGTCTCTCCGCGGCCGTGGGCGACGGCGGTCTGCCGTTCGCCTGGTCCGACGTCGAGGTCTTCGCGACCGGCGCGACGACGCTGCGCGTCCGGGTGCGGGCGGCAGACCCGGAGTCGGGCGGCGAGCCGGGCGCCGTGACGATCGACCTGGCCGACGGCGAGGGCCGCCCGGTGGCCTCGGTCGGCTCCCTGGTCGTCCGTCAGGTGCCGGCCGGCGGGCTCCGGCCGGTCGGCGGGGTCGGCGACGCGCTGTTCCAGCTCGACTGGGTGGCCGTGACCGCGCCCAAGTCCGTTCCCGTTCCCACCGGTTGGGCCGTGCTGGGCGGCGGGTCGGCCTTCGGGTCCGGCATGCCGGTCCACCCCGGGTTCGACGGGCTGGCCGCGGCGCTGGACGCGGGTGACGCCGTGCCCGAGGTGGTCGTCCTGCGGCAGCCGCCGGCGGCCGGACCGGACCTGGTGGAGCGGGCCCACGAGACGGCCCGGTACACCCTGGACGCACTCCGGCGCTGGGTCGCCGAACCGCGCCTCGACGGCTCCCGCCTGCTGGTCCTCACCGAGGGCGCGGTGGCGGTCTCCGCCGAGGAGGCGGTGCCCGGGCTCGCCGAGACCCCGGTCTGGGGCCTGCTGCGCTCCGCGCACGAGGAGTACCCGGGCCGGTTCACCACGCTGGACGCCGACGGCGCCGACGTCGCGCCGCGACTGCTGGCCGCGGCGGTGGCCCTCGACGAGCCCGAGCTCGCGATCCGCGGGGGCCGGCTGCTGGCCCCCCGCCTGCGCCGGGCGGGGCAGGCGGGTGCGGACGCCGGGACGCCCGTGCTCGACCCCGACGGCACCGTGCTGGTCACCGGCGGCACCGGCGGGCTCGGCCGGGTGGTCGCCCGGCACCTGGTGGCGGCGCACGGCGTGCGGCACCTGCTGCTGGTCAGCCGCAGCGGCGAACAGGCGCCGGGGGTCGCGGAGTTGCGCGAGGAGCTGACCGGGGCGGGCGCCAGGAGCGTCACCGTCGCCGCCTGCGACGTCGCCGACCGTCCGGCCCTGGCCGGGCTGCTCGCCGCGGTGCCGGCCGAGCACCCGCTGACCGGCGTCGTGCACACGGCCGGCGTGCTGGACGACGGCACCGTCGCCGCCCTGACGCCCGAGCGCCTGGAGCGGGTGCTGCGTCCGAAGGTGGACGCCGCCGTGCACCTGGACGAGCTGACCCGGGACGCCGGCCTGGCCGCGTTCGTCCTGTTCTCCTCGCTCGCCGGCACCATGGGCAGCGCCGGGCAGGCCAACTACGCCGCGGCCAACGCCTTCCTGGACGCCCTGGCGCAGCGGCGCCGGGCCGCCGGCCTGGCCGCCGTCTCGCTCGGCTGGGGCCTGTGGACGGCGACCGACGGCATGGCCGAGTCGCTCGGCGAGACCGACCGGCAGCGCCTGGCGGCCTCCGGCATCCTGGCGCTCTCCGGTGACGAGGGCCTGGAGCTCTTCGACACCGCGCTGCGCGCCGACCGGGCCGCTCTCGTCCCGGTGCGGCTCGACACGGCGCCGATCAGGGCCCGGGCGGCCGTGGTCGAGGTGCCCGCGCTGCTGCGCGAGCTGGTGCGGGTGCCGGTGCGCCGGGCCCGGGAGGCGGGTGCGGCGGGCGGCCTGCCCGCCGGGTTCGCCGGGCTGGACGCCGCCGAGCAGGAGCGGATCCTGCTGGGCATCGTCCTGAGCCGGACGGCCGTGGTCCTCGGCTACGCCTCGGCGGACGAGGCGGAGCCCGAGCGGGACTTCCTGGAGGCCGGCGTGGACTCGCTGTCGGCGACGGAGATCCGCAACCTGGTGAACAAGGCGACCGGTGCGGACCTCACCACCAGCGCCCTGTTCGACCACCGCAACCCGGTGGCGCTCGCCGCCCATCTGCGCGAGCGGCTGGCCGACGCCGCAGCCCGGGGCGGCCGGCCCGGCCCGGCCGCCGAGGCGGCGGACCGACCCGGGGAGAGCCCGGAGTCCTTCCGCGGCCTGTTCCGGCAGGCGATCCTCGGCGAGAACCTGCCGGGCGGCATCCGGCTGCTGAAGGCGGCCGGGCACGTCCGGCCCTGGTTCCACTCGCTGGCGGACCTGCGCGAGAAGACGGCCGCCGAGGGCGGTCCGGAGGCGGCGGTGTTCCCCGAGCCGGTCCGGCTGGCGCGCGGGCCGCAGGGCCCGGCGCTGGTCTGCCTGCCGTCGCCGATGGCGATGGGCGGCGCCCAGCAGTACGCCCGGTTCGCGGCCGGCTTCCGCGACGTGCGGGACGTGATCGCCCTGCCCGTCATCGGGTTCCACCCCGCCGACCGGCTGCCGGCGACCGTCCCGGCGGCGGTGGAGGCCTTCGCCGCGCACATCCTGCAGGCGGCCGGCGGGCAGCCGTTCGTGATCGTCGGCTACTCGTCCGGCGGGCAGTTCGCGCACGCCGCCGCCGAGCACCTGGAGCGCGCGGGGACTCCCGCGGCCGGCGTGGTGCTGCTCGACTCCTACCTGCCGAACACCGGCGACGACGACAACCAGTCGCACGGGTTCTGGGGTCAGATGATGGTCGGCATGTTCGACCGGGAGGACGACTTCGGCGGGTTCAACGTGACCCGCCTCGGCGCCATGGGCCGCTATGTCGAACTGATCGGCAGTGTGCGGCCGGCCGAGATGGAGACCCCGGTGCTGTTCGTGCGGCCCACGGAGTCCTTCGTGGCCGTACCCAAGGCCGGTGAGGAGGAGTGGCGGGCGGTCTGGCCGACCGCGCACACCCTCACGGAGGTTCCGGGCACGCATTTCACCATCATCGAGACCTACGCGGCGGACGCGGCCGCGTCCGTCGAGGAGTGGGTCCAGGTGGCGTGCCGTCAGTTTGCGTCCGGCCGTTGAGGAACAGCCCGGCTCTGGGGTTCGTAGGGGCCGCTTAGGGGTCTGTCCGGGGAAGGCGGCTCGTATAGCGTGCGTCCACAGGATCAGCTCCCGCGGCGCCGTCAGTACGGGCACGTCCTCCCCGGTGGACCCAGGCAGTTCAACCCGGAGGTGGGTAAATTCGCCGGACAATTCGGAGAGGAATAGAACGATGTCAAGACCAGCGAGTGCCAAGGGTGTCGTCTCTTTCGGGAAATACAAGACCTGGTACCGCGTGACCGGGGATCTGGCTTCGGGCAAGCCGCCGGTGGTGGTGCTGCACGGAGGCCCCGGCAGCACCCACGACTACCTGCTGGCGCTCACCGAACTGGCCGACTCCGGCTGGCCGGTGATCCACTACGACCAGCTCGGCAACGGCGGCTCCAGCCATCTCCCCGACCGGGGCAAGGACTTCTGGACCGTCCAGCTCTTCAAGGACGAACTGAACAACCTGCTCGACAAGTTGAACGTGGCCGACGACTACATCCTGTTCGGCCAGTCCTGGGGCGGCATCCTCGGAGCCTCGCACGCGGCCGAGCGGCCGTCCGGACTGCGCGGCCTGATCATCGCCAACTCCCCGGCCTCCTACGTCCTGTGGCTCCAGGAGATGGAGGTGCTGCGCGCCGGGCTGCCGGCCGACGTCCAGGACACGCTGCGCCACCACGAGGCGGCCGGCACGACGGACAACGAGGAGTACTTCACGGCGATGCGGGTCTTCTACGACCGGCACGTCTGCCGGGTCGTGCCCTGGCCGCGGGACTTCGTCGCCTCCTTCATGGAGATCTACGACGACCCGACCGTGTACTACACCATGAACGGCCCGAACGAGTTCCATGTGATCGGGACGCTCAAGGACTGGTCGGTCATCGACGAGGTGGACCGCATCAAGGTGCCCACCCTGCTGCTCACCGGCCGGCACGACGAGGCCACACCGGCCACCGTGCAGCCGTACTTCGACCGGATCCCCGAGGTGCGGTGGGAGATCCTGGAGAACTCCAGCCACGTGCCGCACCTGGAGGAGCCCGAGCGGTTCAAGGAGATCCTGCTCGGCTACCTCGAAGGACTTCTCCCCGCCGACGGGCTGCCCCCCGACGACGGAACGGCGCCCGGAGGACGCGGATGACGGCGAGCACGCCACGGGTACGCGCGTACCCGTTCAGTCCGGCCCGGGCCCTGGAGCTCGATCCCACCTACGCGCGGCTGCGCGCGGAGGAGCCGCTGAGCCGGGTGCGGATGCCGTTCGGCGAGACCGGCTGGCTCGCCACCCGGGCCGCGGACGTGCGCCTGGTGATGAGTGATCCCCGGTTCAGCCGGGAGCGCGCGGTCGCCGGCGACCCGCCCCGGCTGCGGGAGGTCGACGCCTCGGGCACCGGCCTGCTCGCCATGGACCCGCCCGACCACGCCCGCGTCCGCAAGATCATGGCGAGGGTGTTCACCGCCCGCCGGGTCGAGACGATGCGCGAGGACACCCAGCGGACCGTGGACGCGCTGCTCGACGAGCTGGTCGCGCGGCCCGGGGGCCGTGTGATCGACGTGGTCGAGTCGATGGCCTTCCAGATCCCGTCGGCGGTCATCGGCAAGCTGATGGGCCTGGAGGACAAGGACCAGGAGAACATCAAGGAGTGGTCCCAGGCCCTGATGTCCACGGTCGAGGGCAGCGAGGAGTCGGTCCGGCAGGCCTTCGAGGCGCTGTTCGGGTACGTCGCCGAGCTGGTGGCGACCCGCCGGGCCCACCCCACCGACGACCTGGTCGGCATCATGGTCGGGGCGCGGGACGAGGGGCAGCGCCTCAGCGAGGAGGAACTCGCCACCCACATCGTCGGGTTGATCACCACCGGCGCCGAGACCACCTCCTCGCAGATCCCGAACCTCCTGTACGCGATCCTCACCCACCCCGACCAGCTCGGCCTGCTGCGCCGGGACCAGGCGCTGGTGCCGCGGGCGGTCGAAGAGCTACTGCGCTGGATCCCGTTCAACTCGGCCGCGCTGTTCCCCCGGTACGCCATGGAGGACGTGCGGTTCCGGGACACGACGGTCCGCGCGGGCGAGTTCGTGCTGCCGTCGCTCTCGGCGGCCAACCGCGACCCCGAGGTCTTCGCCGACCCGGACCGGCTGGACATCACCCGTGAGAACAACCCGCACATCGCCTTCGGGCACGGCGCGCACCACTGCGTCGGCGCCCAACTGGCCCGGATGGAGCTCCAGGTGATGCTCGGCACGATGGTGCGGCGCTTCCCGAAGCTGGCCCTGGCCGACGACCCGGCCGCCGTCTCCTGGAAGCAGGGCCTGGTGCGCGGCCCGCTCGGTCTGCGGGTGACGTGGTGAGCGAACTTCCCGGAACACGCTGGACCATCACCGTCGACACGGCCGCCTGCATCGGCTCGTCGATGTGCGCGGCCGCTGCGCCACGCCACTTCGTCATGAAGGGCGGCAAGGCCGAACCGCCGGCGGGGACGGTCGGGCCCGACCAGACGGTGCTCGACGCGGCCGAGACCTGTCCGGCACTCGTCATCACGGTCACCGACGCAGACACGGGCCGCCAACTGGCCCCCGAGGCCTGAGAGGCACCTTCATGAACACCGCGATCAGGGCGGAGACCGCGATCGTCTTCCCCGGTATGAGCGCCTCCCCCTTCGCCGAGGTGGGCAAGTTCATGCTGATCAACCCGGCCGCCCGCGAGTTCGTCGCGCGGGCGGACGAGGCGCTCGGCTACAACCTTGTCGACCGGTTCCGGGACGACCAGGACGGCGGCGACTACTCGGAGGCCTCCCAGGTGGCCTTCCTGGTGAACTGCCTGGCCTCCGCGGAGTGGGCGGCCGGACAGCTCGGCTTCGTGCCCGAGGTGTGCACCGGCCCCAGCTTCGGCGAGAAGGTGCTCGCCGCGTACTCGGGCGCGCTCTCCTTCGAGGAGGCCGTCCGGATGACGGCGGAGGTCGCCCGCTGCATGGAGGACTGGTTCCGCACCGAGCACCAGGACGTCGTGACGCACTCCTTCCTGCGCACCCCGCAGGAGCAACTGGCGGAGCTGTTCGCCGAGTTCGACGAGCGCGGTGAGTTCCACGAGGTGTCGTGCCACGTCGACCACGACTTCCACATGGTGTCGATGCGCGAGCCGAGCCTGGAGTGGTTCCTGCCGAAGCTGCGCTCGCTGGGCGGCATGTCGCTCTACACCATGCGGCCCCCGGTGCACTGCACGGCCTTCGGCGCGCTCCGGGAGCGGGTCGAGCGGGAGGTCTTCGGCTCGCTCACCTTCCACGACCCGAAGCTGCCCGTGGTCGCGGACCAGGACGGCCGCGTCCTGACGACCGCCGCCGAGGTGCGCGCCATGCTCCTCGACAGCTTCGTCACGCCGATGCGGTGGCCCGCGGTCGTCGCCTCGCTGAAGGACCTGGGCGTGCGCACGGTGTGCGTGTCGGGGCCGGACTCGCTGTTCGGCCGCGTCGCGGTGACCCGCGACAACTTCGAGGTCGTCGCGGCCTCGCCGGCCGTCGCCATGCGCCCCCGGTCCCGCGCCCGCCGGGCGGCGGCGAACGCGGCCTGAGCCCGTACCGCCCGGCACCGCCCCTGCCCCACCCGCACCATCACCGATCAGGGAGACCACCCATGTGGGACGAGACCTTCGAAGAGATCCTGCTCACCTACCTTCCCTTCCTCGACGAGGACGAGAAGCTGGAGGCCGACACGCCGCTGCGTGACCTCGGCCTCGACTCGCTCGGCACCGTCGAGCTGCTGGCCGCCCTCGAGAACGCCTACGACGTGCGCTTCCAGGACGACGCGCTGAGCCTGGAGACCTTCCGGTCGCCCGGCGTCCTGTGGGCGGCCCTCTCCTCGTTGCTCCAGCCGGCCGCGTGACGGGCCGGAGGCCGGCGGGCGACGGCGGGCCGTCCGCGGACACACTCGCCGGGCGGTTCCTGCGCGGTCTGGCGCTCTCGCCGCAGCGCGCGGCGTTCCGGGCCGGGGCCGAGACGCGTACGTACGAGCAGACCCACGAGCTCGCCCTGCGCTGGGCGGGCTCGCTGCTCGCCGCGTCGGACGGGCGGCCGCAGGCCGTCGGCGTCCTCGCGGCCAAGGGCGTCACCGCCTACACCGGCATCCTGGCGGCGCTCTACGCGGGCGCCGCCGTGGTGCCGCTGCGGCCCGACTTCCCGCAGGCCCGGACGAGGGCGATGCTGGACGCGGCGCCGTTGTCGGCGGTCATCGCGGACGGTCCGGGCAGCGCCGCGCTGCCCGGGCTGCTCGGCCCCGGGGGCGATGTCCCGGTGCTCGTCCCGGACGACGCGGTGCTGGGCACCGGGCTGCGCCGGGTCGACGTCCGGGACCGGCACGCGCTCGACGCGCCCGTCGCCGTCCGCCCGGAGGACCGCGCCTACCTGCTGTTCACCTCCGGCTCGACCGGGCGGCCCAAGGGCGTGCCGCTCACCCACGGCAACACGGGCCACTACTTCGACCTGCTCGACCGGCGCTACGACTTCAGCCCGGACGACGTGTTCTCGCAGACCTTCGACCTGAACTTCGACTGCTCGCTGTTCGACCTCTTCTGCGCGTGGGGTGCCGGGGCGACCGCCCACTGGGTGCCGCCCCAGGGCTACCGCGACCTGCCCGGCTACCTGGCCGAGCACCGGATGACGGTGTGGTTCTCCACCCCCAGCGGCATCTCGCTGGCCCGCCGCACCGGCGCCCTCGCCCCGGGCGCCCTGTCCGGGCTGCGCTGGAGCTTCTTCGCCGGCGAGGCGCTCAAGTGCCAGGACACGGCCGACTGGCAGCAGGCGGCGCCGGGCTCGGTCGTCGAGAACCTGTACGGCCCCACCGAGTTCACCGTCACCATCGCCGCCCACCGCTGGGACCCCGCGCTCTCGCCGGGCCTGGCCGTCAACGGCGTGGTGCCGATCGGCGCCGTCCACGAGGGCCACGAGTACGCGCTGCTCGACGCGGACGGCCGGGAGGTGCCCGACGAGGGCGAACTCTGTGTCTCCGGACCGCAGATGGCGCCCGGCTACCTCGACCCGGCCGACGCCGCCGGCCGCTTCGTCGAACGCGACGGCCGGACGTGGTACCTCACCGGCGACCGGGTGCGGCGGGTCGGCGATCCGGCCGGCGGCCAACTCGCCTACCTCGGGCGGATGGACGCCCAGGTCCAGCTCCAGGGCTGGCGGGTCGAACTCGCCGAGATCGACCACGCGCTGAGCACCGTCGAGGGCGTCACCGAGGCCGTCACCGTGGACGCGGTGACGGACGACGGCACCCGGCTCGTCGTCTTCTACACCGGCCCCGAGGCGGTCCGCCCCGCCGCGTTCGCGAAACAACTGGGAGAGGTCCTTCCGCAAGGACTCCTGCCGAAGCGCTATGTACTGCTCGGTGAAATGCCCCTGAACGCCAACCGGAAAGTCGACCGCAAGGAACTGCGGAATCGCGCCGGCGCCCTGATTGCCGCCGGTAAAGAAGGCGGCGGCAGTAGGGGGAACTAGGGGTGGTGTGTCCGGCCCTCCGCTAAGTAGCGTCGTTGGGGATTGAATCCCCATTCGAGGTCCGCGTCGGTCATTTCCTGGCCGGCGCGGGCCCCGGATTCGGCGACAGGAGAATGGCGTTGGACACCCTTTCCTACGGGGATCGAATAACCGCGGAAATGCCCGCTGCCGGGAATTCCGGCCGGGCCGCACTCGTTCATGAACTGCTGGCCGAAGCGGTGGCCGACTCCGCCGGGTCCAAGGCGGTCAGCGACACCGCGGGCACCTGGACGTACGGGCAGCTCGACGGCTACGCCCAGGCATTCTCCGCCTGGCTGGCCGACCAGGGCCTGTGCCGCGGCGACCGGCTCGTCGTGCAGGTCCCCACCACCCGGGAGCTGGTCGCCATGTTCTTCGGCGCCGCCATGCGCGGCGTCGTCTTCGTCCCGCTCAACCCGGGGATGAAGAACTTCCACCTCGGGCCCGTCCTGGCGAACGCGGAACCGGCCCTGGTGCTCGTGGCCGAGGCCGCCGCGGAGAACGTCTCCACCCTCACCGGTGCGGCCGTCCGCGACCAGGACTCGGTCTGGGGCGAGGTCGAGAAGTACGCCGAGACCGGCGCCCGGACTCCGAGCGCCGCGGTCGAACCGGACGACGTGGCCGTCCTCGTCTACACCTCGGGTTCGACCGCCGCCCCCAAGGCGGTGATCTGCCCGCACGCCCAGATCACCTTCGCGTCCGCGGCCATCGAGAACGTCATCGGCTACCGCCCGGACGACGTCGTCTTCTGCCGCTTCCCGATCTCCTGGGACTACGGCCTCTACAAGGTCCTGCTCTCCGTCCTCGGCCGCTCCGAGATCGTCCTCGCCGACGGCGCCTCCGACCTGGTGCTGCTGCGCCGCATCCGCGAGTCCGGGGCCACCATCGTGCCGATCGTGCCCTCGCTGGCCGCGATGATCGTGCGCCTCGCCGAGCGCGAGGACGACCCGGCGCCCGCGGTCCGGCTCTTCACCAACACCGGTGCCGCGCTGCCGCAGGCCACCATCGACGCGCTGCGGGCCAAGTTCCCGGGCTGCCGGGTGGTCCGCCAGTACGGGCAGACGGAGTGCAAGCGCATCACCGTCATGCCGCCCGCGCGGGACCGCGAGCGCCCCGACGCGGTCGGCCTGCCGCTGCCCGGCACCGAGGTGCTCATCCTCGACGAGGACGGCCGCGCGCTGCCCGCCGGCGAGACCGGCGAGATCGTCGCCGTCGGCCCCCACGTCATGCCCGGCTACTGGCACAACCCGGAGCAGACCGCCCGGGCGTTCCGCACCGACCCCGTCACCGGCGCGCGCCGCCTGCACACCGGCGACTACGGCCGGCTCGACGAGGACGGCTACCTGTACTTCGACGGCCGGCGCGACGACATGTTCAAGCGCAAGGGCGTGCGGATGAGCACCGTCGAGATCGAGTCCGCCGCCACCGACATCGACGGCGTGCGCGCCGCCGCCGTGCTGCCCCCCGAGGGGGAGCGCGACCTGGTCCTGTTCGTCGAGACGGAGCGCGGCCGGGCCGAGGTCCTGCGCGAGCTCAACGCCCGACTGGAGGCCCAGAAGGTGCCCTCCGCCTGCTACGTCGTCGACGCGATACCGCTCACCCAGAACGGCAAGAACGACAAGAAGAAGCTCGTCGAGCTTCTCGAGGGGACCTCCAAGTGACCCGTTACGCCGACCTCGCGGAGCGCTACGGCACCCCGCTGTACGTCTACGACCTCGACCGGGTCCAGGCGGCCCGGGACGACCTCTTCGCGGCGCTCCCGGAGGGCTTCGAGCTCTTCGCCGCCGTCAAGGCCAACCCGCACCCGGAGGTCCTCCGGGCGCTGCGGGAGGGCTCCGACCACGCCTGCCGCGCCGAGATCAGCTCCACCGGCGAGCTCGCCGCCGCCCTGACCGCCGGGTTCGACCCGGCGGAGATCCTCTACACCGGCCCCGGCAAGACCGACGGCGAGCTGGACGAGGCGATCGCCAAGGGCGTGCGGATGTTCTCCGTGGAGTCGGCCACCGACCTGGAGCACATCGGCGCCGTCGCCCTGCGCCACGGCGTCGTCGCCGACGCCCTGCTGCGGATCAACAGCGTCTCGGCGAGCGCCACCACCAGCATCCGGATGACCGGCGCCCCCTCGCAGTTCGGCATCGACAGCGAGAAGCTCGTCGAGCTGATGCCGCGGCTGCGCGCGGTGCGGGGCGTCCGCCTCGCCGGCGCGCACTTCTTCCCGCTCAGCAACGCCCGCGACGAGGACTCCCTGATCGGCGAGTTCCGCAACACCGTCGCGGTCGCCGCCCAGACCTTCGCCGACACCGGCATCGAGCCGCGGTTCCTGGACATCGGCGGCGGCTTCTCCGCCCCGTACGCGGTGCCCGGCGGGCGCCCCGTCTACACCCGGCTGCGCGCCGCCCTCACCGAGATCCTCGACGAGCACTTCCCGCGCTGGCGCGAGGGGTTCCCCACGGTGGCCTGCGAGTCCGGGCGCTACCTCGTCGGCGACGGCGGCACCCTGCTCGCCGGGGTGGTCAACATCAAGGAGAGCCGCGGCCGCACCTTCGTCATCCTCGACGCGGGCATCAACACCTTCGGCGGCATGTCCGGCCTCGGCCGGCTGCTCCCCGTCGCGGTCAGCCCCGACCCGGAGGGCGCGGACACCGACGGGTGGACCAAGGCCAGCCTGGTCGGCCCGCTCTGCACCCCGGGCGACGTCCTGGGCCGCGACGTGAAGCTGCCGCCGCTGGACGGCGGCGACGTCATCGAGATCCCCAACGCCGGCGCGTACGGGCCCACGTCGAGCCTGCTGATGTTCCTCGGCCGTCCGGCCCCGACCGAGGTCGTGGTGCGCGGCACCGAGGTCGTCTCCGTCTCCCGCATCGAACACGTCAGGACGTACGCATGAGCGAGCTCACCCTGGCCGGTACCACCGCGGTCGCCGCCGGCCCCACCGCGACCGCCCTGCCCGACGCCCCCGGGCCCGGCGGCGGGACGGTCATCGTCAGCGGGCTCTCCTCGGACGCCCACACCTGGAACCTCGTCTTCCTCCAGCTCCTCATCGAGGAGCTCGGCTACGACGTCGTCAACCTCGGCCCGACCGTCCCGGACGAGCTGCTGGAGTCGGAGATCCGGGCGCACGACCCGGCCCTCGTGGTGATCAGCAGCGTCAACGGCCACGGCTACCAGGACGGGGTGCGGGTCATCCGCAAGCTTCGCGCCGTCCCGGCCCTCGCCCGCACCCCGATGGTGATCGGCGGGAAGCTGGGCATCTCCGGCGGCAGCGACGAGGCCCACCTCCGGGAGCTGGTCGAGGCCGGCTTCAACGCCGTCTTCGAGGACGGCCGCACGGAACAGGGCTCCTTCGAGCGCTTCCTCGTGACGCTGCCGCAGAAAGCGCTCAGGTGACCGAGGAGAACGCCCAGGCCCCCGCCGTCCCGGCGGGAGCCCCCGAGGCCCGGGCGGACACCGTGCCCGCGGACTTCGGCCGGTTCGTGCGCGCCGCGCACGAGGCCGGCCGGCTGGTGGTGCAGCCGCGCATGGGGTTCAGCGACCCCGCGCGGATGCGCCAGGGCCTGGCCGCCACCAGGACCGCCCGCGCCACCACCGTCGGCACCCTCACCCTCGACAGCTACACCCGGGTCGGGGACATGGCGGCCGTCGAGGAGGCGCTGCGCCTGGGTACCGGCATCAACGGCTACCCGATCGTCAACTACAGCCCCGGGCAGACCCGGGAGGTCCTCGCCGGGCTGCACGGGCCCGGCTTCCCGGTGCAGGTCCGGCACGGGTCCGCCAAGCCGTTCCACATCTTCGAGGCGCTCGTCCGGGCCGGGCTGAGCGCCACCGAGGGCGGCCCCGTCTCCTACTGCCTGCCGTACGGGCGGACCCCGCTCGACCAGTCGGTGCGGGAGTGGGACCGCTCCACCAAGCTCTTCGCCGGGCTGCGCGAGAGCGGCGTCGAACCGCACCTGGAGTCCTTCGGCGGCTGCATGCTCGGGCAGCTCTGCCCGCCCAGCCTGCTGGTGGCGATCAGCGCCCTGGAGGCGCTCTTCTTCCACCGCAACGGCATCCGCAGCATCTCCGTCAGCTACGCCCAGCAGACGCACCCGGAGCAGGACACCGAGGCGGTCGCCGCCCTGCGGGCCCTGTGCGCGCGGCTGCTGCCGGACACCGTCTGGCACGTGGTGATCTACACCTACATGGGGGTGTACCCGACCACCGACGCCGGGTCGTACCGGCTGCTCGGCGAGGCGGCCCGGCTGGCGGCGCGGTCCGGCTCGGAACGCATCATCGTGAAGACGGTCGCGGAGTCCCGGCGCATCCCCACCATCGAGGAGAACGTCGCCGCGCTGGAGTACGCCTCGGACGTGGCGGCCGACGAGGCCGCCGTCCCGGCCCTCGCCGCCGGCGGCCGGCTACCGGCCACCGACTCCCAGACCTACACCGAGGCCGCCGCCCTCGTCGACGCGGTGCTGAACCTCCACGACGACGTGGGCCAGGCACTGCTGCTCGCCTTCAAGCGCGGGTACCTCGACGTCCCCTACTGCGTGCACCCCGACAACATGGGGCGCACCCGCAGTTTCATCGACAGCACCGGGCGGCTGCGCTGGGCGACCACCGGGGCCCTGCCGATCGGGCGCGTCGCGGACGCCTCGGGGAACCGGCGGGTGACGTCCCGTGAACTTCTCGAAGCGCTCACCTACATACAGCGCACCTTCGATGACGAGGCCTTCCGCAGCCCGCTGCCCGGATAGCGGAGCCGCAGGTCCGGCCCCGGCATAGGGGCCGTTAGGGGTGTGGCCCGCCCGATTCCTGTCGTTAGTTTTGGGGCGTATTGCCGTCCGGAGCGTGGAGGGCGTACCGCCCGACGCCCCGGGGCGTCTGCCGCCCGACCCTTTCGCCTGCCAGCAACTGGATGAGTAGTGGAGTGCGCGGAATGAGCGAGTCCGAAAACTTGGTTCACCAGACGGGTGGCGCGCCGGTGCAGGACAGCAGCGCGCTGGCCCGCCGTCTGTCGGGGCTGAAGCCGGCCGAGCAGCTGCGCGCCGCGGTGGCACTGGTCGGCGAGCAGGTCGTCGCGACACTGCGGCACGCCGGCGCCCAGGTGCCGCGCACCGTGGACGAGAACCGCCCCTTCCTGGAGCTGGGCTTCGACTCGCTCGCCGCGGTCGACCTCCACGCGCGGCTGGCCGCGGCGACCGGGCTCGACCTGCCGGTCACCCTCGCCTACGACCACCCGTCGACCGCCGCGCTCGCCGCCTTCCTGCGCGGCACCGCGCTCGGCCTGGCCGAGGAGGCCGTGACCGCCGAGCGGGTCGGCGCCGACGACGACCCGATCGCGATCGTCGGCATCGGCTGCCGCTACCCGGGCGACCTCTCCTCCCCGGACGACCTCTGGCGCCTGCTGATGGACGAGGCCGAGGTGCTCGGCCCGTTCCCCAGCGACCGCGGCTGGGACGTCGAGGGCATGTACGACCCCGAGCCCGGCGTGCCCGGCAAGAGCTATGTGCGCGAAGGCGGCTTCCTCTCCGAGGCCACCCTCTTCGACGCCGAGTTCTTCGGGATCAGCCCGCGCGAGGCGGTCGGCATGGAGCCGCAGCAGCGGCTCGTCCTGGAGACCGCCTGGGAGGCCCTGGAGCGCGCCGGCATCGCCCCGGACACCCTGCGCGGCGCCCGTACCGGCGTCTTCGTCGGCGCCGAGGTGCACGACTACGGCACCCGCATCCAGGACGCCCCCGACGGCCTCGCCGGCTACCTGATGACCGGCAACACCCCGAGCGTCATCTCCGGCCGGCTCTCCTACCTGCTCGGCCTCGAAGGCCCGGCCATCACCCTGGACACCGCCTGCTCCGGCTCCCTGGTCGCCCTTCACCTGGCCGCCAACTCGCTGCGCCAGGGCGAGAGTTCGCTCGCCCTGGCCGGCGGCGTCACGGTCATGGGCAGCCCCGGCATGTTCAGCGCCTTCAGCCAGCAGCGCGGCCTCGCCCCCGACGGCCGCTGCAAGGCCTTCGCGGCCTCCGCGGACGGCACCGGCTTCGCCGAGGGCGTCGGCATCTTCGTCCTGGAACGGCTCTCCGACGCCCGCCGCAACGGCCGCCGGGTGCTCGCGGTGATCCGCGCCTCCGCGATCAACCAGGACGGCGCCAGCAACGGGCTCACCGCTCCCAGCGGCCCCTCGCAGCAGCGCCTCATCCAGCAGGCCCTGGCCAACGCCGGCCTCACCGCCGCCGACATCGACGCGATGGAGGCGCACGGCACCGGTACCACCCTGGGCGACCCGATCGAGGCCCAGGCCGTCCTCGCCACCTACGGCCAGGGCCGTCCGGCCGACCGGCCGCTGCTCCTCGGCTCCATCAAGTCCAACCTGGGCCACACCCAGGCCGCCGGCGGCGTCGCCAGCGTCATCAAGCTGGTGATGGGCATGCGGCACGGCGTACTGCCCAAGACCCTCCACGTGGACGAGCCGACCCCGCACGTCGACTGGTCGACGGGCCAGGTCGAGCTGCTCACCGAGGCCAGGCCGTGGGAGGCCGCCGAGGGGCAGCCCCGCCGGGCCGCCGTCTCCGCGTTCGGCATCAGCGGCACCAACGCCCACCTGATCATCGAGGAGGCCCCGGCGGCCGAGGACGCGGAGCCCGCGGGGGACGCCGGTGCCGAGCGGCCCGGCACGCTCACCCCGTGGCTGGTCTCCGGCCGCGGCGCCGAGGCGCTGCGCGGCCAGGCCGCCCGCCTCGCCGCGTTCGCCGCCGGCTCCGACGCCTCGCCCGCCGAGCTCGGCCACGCGCTGGCCACCACCCGCAACCAGCACGCCGACCGCGCCGTCGTCCTCGCCGCCGACCGCGAGTCCTTCGTGGCGGGCCTGACCGCGCTCGCCGAGGGCGTCTCCGTGCCCGCCACGGTGTCCGGCCACGCCGGCCCCGGCCTGCTCGCCTTCCTCTTCACCGGCCAGGGCGCCCAGCGCCTCGGCATGGGCCGCGAACTGTACGACACCTTCCCGGTGTTCGCCGACGCGCTGGACGACGCCGCCGACCTCCTGGACCTCCAGCTGGAGACCCCCCTCCTCGACGTGCTGTTCGCCGAGCCCGGCAGCCCGGAGGCCGCGCTCCTGGACCAGACCGCCTACACCCAGACCGCGCTCTTCGCGGTCGAGGTGGCGCTGTTCCGCCTGCTCGAATCCTTCGGCGTGCGCCCCGACCACCTGGCCGGCCACTCGGTCGGCGAGATCGCCGCCGCCCACGTCGCCGGCGTGTTCTCGCTGGAGGATGCCTGCGTCCTGGTGGCCGCCCGCGGCCGGCTGATGCAGGCGCTGCCGGCCGGCGGCGTCATGGCGGCGGTCCGCGCTGCCGAGGCGGACGTGCTTCCGCTGCTGGCGGGCCGCGAGCACGAGGCCGGCATCGCCGCGGTCAACGGCCCGGCCTCCGTGGTGATCTCGGGTGCCGAGGCCGCCGTGGACGAGATCGTCGCCGCGCTCGCGGACCAGGGCATCAGCGGAAAGCGGCTGACCGTCTCGCACGCCTTCCACTCGCCGCTGATGGAGCCGATGCTCGACGAGTTCCGGCGCGTGGTCCGGGCCGTCCGCTTCGACGAGCCGCAGATCTCCGTCGTCTCCAACGTCACCGGCCGCCTCGCCACCGGCGACGAGCTGCGCGACCCCGAGTACTGGGTGCGCCACGTCCGCGAGGCCGTCCGCTTCGCCGACGGCGTCCGGGCCCTCGAAGAGGCCGGCGTCACCACCTACCTCGAACTCGGCCCCGACGGCGTGCTCACTGCCATGGCACAGCCCTGCCTCCAGGACCCGGACGAGGCCCTCCTCGCCCCGGTCCTGCGCCGGGACCGCCAGGAGGAGCGCGAGCTGCTCACCGCGCTCGCCCACGCGCACACCCGCGGCCACGGCGTGGACTGGGCGCCGTTCTTCCCCGGCGCCGCCTCCCCGGGCGTCGAGCTGCCGACCTACGCCTTCCAGCGCCGCCGCTACTGGCTCGACGCGGGCACCTCCCAGAGCGACCCGGCCGCCGTCGGCCAGCTCGCCGTCGACCACCCGCTGCTCGGCGCGGGCGTCCAACTCCCGGGCTCCGACGGCATCGTGCTCACCGGACGCCTCGACACGCGCACCACCGGCTGGCTCGCCGACCACGCCATCCGCGGGCAGGTCCTGCTCCCGGGCACGGCCTTCGTGGAGCTGGCCGTCCGGGCGGGCGACCAGGTCGGCTGCGAGTCCCTGGAGGAGCTGACCCTGCAGGCCCCGCTCGTCCTCCCCGAGGACGGCGGGGTGGCGGTCAACATCGTGGTCGGGCCGGCCGACGAGACGGGCCGCCGCAGCCTGGCGGTCTACTCGCGCGCCGACGACGACGTCTCCTTCGACGCCCCGTGGACCCAGCACGCCGCGGGCGTCCTCGCCCCCGAGGCGGGCCCGGCCGCGCCGGCCGAACTCACCGCCTGGCCGCCGCAGGACGCCACCGCGCTCGACCTCTCCGGCGCCTACGCCCGGATGGCCGAGCAGGGCTACGACTACGGCCCGGTCTTCCAGGGGCTGCGCGCCGCCTGGCAGCGCGGTGACGAGATCTTCGCCGAGATCGCCCTGCCCGAGGGCGAGCAGCCCGTCGCGGCCGCGTTCGGCCTGCACCCGGCGCTCCTCGACGCCGCACTCCAGGCCGCCGACCTGGCGTTCCCCGACGCCGGGACCGGCGACGACGCCACCCTGCTGCCCTTCGCCTGGAACGACGTCACCCTGCACGCGGTGGGTGCGGACACGCTCCGGGTGCGCATCGCGGTCGACGGCCGGGAGAAGTCCTCGCTGCTGATCGCCGACGGCACGGGCCGGCCGGTCATGTCGGTCGGCTCGGTGCTGGCCCGCCCGGTCTCCTCCGCCCAGCTCTCCTCGACCGGCGCCGGGCCGCTCTACCGCTTCACCCTCAAGGAACTCGCGGTGGACGCGGGTGTGGTGCGGGAGGGTCGTTGGGTGGCGTTGGGCGCCGGGGTTTCCGGTGTCGAGGCGGTCGCGGATCTGGGGTCGGCGGCGGGTGCGGCCGTGGTGGTGCTGCCGGTGGGTGACGGCGACCTGCGGGAGACCGTCAACCGGGTCCTGGCGGTGCTTCAGTCCTGGCCGGCCGACGACCGCTTCGAGTCGTCGCGGCTGGTGGTGGTGACGGAGGCCGGTTCGCCCGCCGGTGGTGCGGTGGCGGGTCTGGTGCGGTCGGCGCAGGCGGAGGAGCCCGGGCGGTTCGTGCTGGTGGAGCTGGGTGCGGCTGATGCGTCGCTGTTGCCGGCTGCGCTGGCCTCGGGTGAGCCCGAACTCGTCCTGCGGGACGGCACGGTGTTCGTGCCGCGACTGGCGCGGGCGGAGACCGGGACCGGTTCGCCGTTCGACGCTGCCGGGACGGTGCTGGTGACCGGTGGTACGGGTGGTCTGGGTGCGATCGTCGCCCGGCATCTGGTGACCGGGCACGGGGTGCGGAGCCTGGTGTTGGTGAGCCGTCGTGGTGAGGCGGCGCCGGGCGCGGTGGAGCTTCGGGACGAACTCGTGGCTCTGGGTGCGGAGTCGGTGCTGGTGGAGGCGGCGGATGTCGCCGACCGCGAGGCGCTGGCGGCTGTGCTGGGCCGGGTGCCGCAGGAGCGTCCACTGGCGGGTGTGGTGCACACGGCCGGTGTGGTGGACGACGGGACGATCGGCTCGCTGACCCCGGAGCGGGTGGACGCGGTGCTGCGTCCGAAGGCGGACGCAGCCCGGCACCTGCACGAGCTGACCCGGGATCTTCCGCTGCGCGCTTTCGTCCTCTTCTCCTCGGCCTCGGGCACCCTCGACGGCGCCGGCCAGGGCAACTACGCCGCGGCCAACGCCTACCTGGACGCGCTGGCCCGTCAGCGCCGGTCGGAGGGTCTGCCCGCGCTCTCGCTGGCCTGGGGCCTCTGGGACACCGGCACCGGGATGGGCGGCAACCTCAGCCGCGCCGACATCGACCGTCTCAACTCCTCCGGCATGGTGGGGCTTTCGGCCGAGGAGAGCCTCGCCCTGTTCGACGCCGCGCTCACGAGCGACGAGCCCGTCCTCCTGCCCGTCCGCCTCGACCAGGCCGATCTGCGGGCCCGCGCCGACGGCGTCCCCGCCGTCCTGCGCGACCTCGTCCGCACGACGGCCCGGCGCGCCGCCGAGAAGGCCGGTGCCGCCCAGGCCGCGTCCCCGATCGCCCAGCGCCTCGCCGGGCTCTCCGCGGACGAGCGCACCCGGACCCTGCTCGACCTGGTGCGCACCCACGTCGCCGCCGTCCTGCACCACGAGAGCAGCGCGGCCATCGACAGCAAGCGCGCCTTCACCGAGATCGGCTTCGACTCCCTCTCGGCCGTCGAACTGCGCAACCGCCTCAACCAGGAGACCGGCCTGCGGCTGCCCGCCACGCTGGTCTTCGACTACCCGACCCCCCAGGCGCTCGCCGACCACATCAAGGAGACCGTGGTCGGGGCCGACACCCCGGCCGTCGAGGCCGCCCCCGCCGTGGTGCTCACCGACGACGAGCCGATCGCGATCGTCGGGATGAGCTGCCGCTTCCCCGGCGACGTCCGCTCGCCCGAGGAGCTGTGGGAGCTGCTCGCCGCCGGCCGCGACGGCATCACCCGGTTCCCCGAGAACCGCGGCTGGGACACGAAGGGCATCTACGACCCCGAGCCGGGCAAGCCGGGCAAGACCTACTCCGACGAGGGCGGGTTCCTGCACGACGCGGCCGACTTCGACGCCGAGTTCTTCGGCATCAGCCCGCGTGAGGCGATGGCCACCGACCCCCAGCAGCGGCTGCTGCTGGAGGCCTCCTGGGAGGCCATCGAGCGGGCCGGCATCGACCCGTCCACGCTCAAGGGCAGCCAGACCGGCGTCTTCGCGGGCGTGATGTACCACGACTACGCGTCCCGCCTCGGCGCCGTCCCGGAGGACCTGGAGACGTACCTGGGCAACGGCAGCCTGGGCAGCGTGGTCTCCGGCCGGGTCGCCTACAGCCTCGGCCTGGAGGGCCCGGCGGTGTCGGTGGACACGGCGTGCTCGTCCTCGCTGGTGGCCCTGCACTGGGCGATCCAGGCGCTGCGCCGCGGCGAGTGCACGCTGGCCCTCGCGGGCGGTGTCACCGTCATGGCGACCCCCGAGACCTTCACCGACTTCAGCCGGCAGCGGGGCCTCGCCAAGGACGGCCGCTGCAAGGCGTTCGCGGAGGCCGCGGACGGCACCGGCTGGGGCGAGGGCGTCGGTGTGCTCCTGGTCGAGCGGCTGTCGGACGCGCGTCGGCTCGGGCACGAGGTGCTGGCCGTGGTCCGTGGTTCGGCGATCAACCAGGACGGTGCGAGCAACGGGCTGACGGCGCCGAACGGGCCCTCGCAGCAGCGGGTGATCAGGGCGGCGCTGGCCAACGCGGGTCTCTCGACCGCCGACGTGGACGCCGTCGAGGCGCACGGCACCGGCACCACCCTGGGTGACCCGATCGAGGCGCAGGCCCTGCTGGCGACGTACGGCCAGGGCCGCCCGGAGGGCAGCCCGTTGTGGCTGGGCTCGATCAAGTCGAACCTGGGCCACACGCAGGCCGCCGCCGGCGTCGCGGGCATCATCAAGATGGTGCAGGCGATGCGGCACGAGGTGCTGCCGAAGACGCTGCACGTGGACGCGCCGTCCTCGCACGTGGACTGGTCGGCCGGTGACGTCGAGCTGCTGGCGGAGTCCCGGGCCTGGGAGAAGAGGGACGGTGCGCCGCGCCGGGCCGGTGTCTCCTCGTTCGGCATCAGCGGCACCAATGCGCACGTGATCCTGGAGGAGGCTCCGGCGGACGAGCAGGTCGAGGGGGCCGTCGAGGAGCCGGGTGCGGGCTGGCCGTCGGGTGTGCCGGTGCCGCTCGCGGTCTCCGGCCGTACCGACGAGGCGCTGCGGGCGCAGGCCGAGCGACTGCACGCGTTCGTCGCCGCCGACTCCTCCCGCCTGCTGGACCTCGGCTACTCGTCGCTGACCACGCGTACCGCGCACGCCCGGCGTGCCGTGGTGTTCGGTTCGACGCGCGAGGACGTCCTGGGCAGCCTGGCGGCGATCGCTGCCGGCAACGGCACCGGGACGGGGGTTGCGCGCTCCGAGGGCCGGACGGCGTTCCTGTTCACCGGTCAGGGCGCGCAGCGGGTCGGGATGGGCGGCGAACTGGCGTCGGTGTTCCCGGTGTTCGCGGCCGCGCTGGACGAGGTGTGCTCGCTGCTGGACGGCGAGTTGGGTGTTGCGCTGCGCGAGGTCATCGCCGGAAAGTCCGGCTCGCTGGACGACACGGTCCACACCCAGTCGGCGCTGTTCGCGGTCGAGGTGGCGCTGTACCGGCTGGTGGAGTCGCTGGGGGTGCGCGCGGACTTCCTGGCCGGGCACTCCGTCGGTGAGATCGCGGCCGCGCACGTGGCCGGAGTCTTCTCCCTGGCGGATGCGTGCAAGCTGGTCGCCGCGCGTGGCCGGCTGATGCAGGCCCTCCCGGCCGGTGGCGTGATGGTCGCCGTCCGGGCCGCGGAGGCGGATGTGCTGCCGCTGCTGAAGGGCCACGAGGCCAAGGTGGGGGTGGCGGCGGTCAACGGGCCGATGTCCGTGGTGATCTCGGGTGCCGAGGCATCGGTGCGCAAGGTCGTGAAGAAGCTGGAGGAGCGGGGCATCGCCTCGGTCCAGCTGACTGTCTCGCATGCGTTCCACTCGCCGCTGATGGAGCCGATGCTGGAGGAGTTCCGGGCCGTCGTGGGCGGCCTGGAGTTCGCCGAGCCCAGGCTCGCCGTCGTCTCCAACGTGACCGGCAAGCTCGCCAACGGCGACGAGCTGCGTGACCCCGAGTACTGGGTGCGCCACGTCCGTCAGGCCGTCCGCTTCGCCGACGGCATCCGGGCGTTGGAGGACGCCGGTGTCACCCGCTACCTGGAGCTGGGCCCCGACGGCGTGCTGACCGGCATGGCCCAGGCCTGCCTGGCCAACCCCGACGGCGCCCTCCTCGTGCCGGCGCTGCGCAAGGGCCGCGAGGAAGCCCCGGCCCTGCTCAGCGCCCTGGCGGGCGTGTTCGAGGCGGGCGCGGACGTCGACTGGACGGCCGTGTTCCGGGGCACCGGCGCCCGCCGCGTCGACCTGCCGACCTACGCCTTCCAGCACGAGCACTACTGGCTCGACGCCGTGGCGGCGGCCGGTGACGCGGCCTCCCTGGGGCAGGCCGCGACGGAGCATCCCTTCCTCGGGGCGGCCGTCGAACTGCCCGACTCCGACGGCTACCTGTTCACGGGCCGGGTCGGTCTCGACTCGCACCCCTGGCTGGCCGACCACACCGTCGCCGGTTCCGTCCTGCTGCCGGGCACGGCCTTCGTCGACCTGGCGATCCACGCGGGCCTGCACACCGGTCACGGCTTCCTGGAGGAGCTGACCCTGCAGGCGCCGCTGGTCTTCCCGGAGCGCGCCGGCTGCCAGCTGCGGGTCGTCGTCGGCGAGCCGGAGGAGACGGGCCGACGCCCGTTCTCCGTCTACTCCCGCCTGGAGGACGCGCCGGGTGAGCGCCTGTGGCTGAAGCACGCCACGGGCACGCTGACGGACGCCGCGCCGGAGGCGGCCGCGGGCCTGAGCGTCTGGCCGCCGAAGGGCGCCGAGGCGATCGCCCTGGACGGCCTCTACGCCGAACTGGCCGCGGACGGGCTGGGCTACGGCCCGGTCTTCCAGGGGCTGCGGGCCGCCTGGAAGCGCAACGGCGAGATCTTCGCGGAGATCGCCCTCCCGGAGGAGGCGCAGGTGGACGCGGCCGCCTTCGGCCTGCACCCCGCGCTGCTCGACTCCGCGCTGCACGCCACGGAGCTGCTCGACAACTCCCCGCGCGGCACCGACGGGGCCTCCCTGCCGTTCGCCTGGTCCGACGTCTCCCTGCTCACGCCGGGCGTCACCGGGCTGCGGGTGAAGGTCTCCTCCTCGGCGCCGGACGAGTCGTCGCTGGTCATCGCCGACAGTGCGGGCCTGCCCGTGATGACGGTGGGGTCGATGGTGGCGCGGCCGGTGTCGGTCGACCAGATCGAGGCGGCGCGCAGCGGTGGCGCCACCCGCACGGTGTACCGGATGGAGTGGGTGGCCGACCCGCTGGACCCCGCGGTACCGATGGAGGGCCGCTGGGCCGTGGTCGGCCCGCAGTCGGACGCCTGGGCGGCCCAGTGGGGCGTCGAGGCGGCTCCGGAGCTCGACGCGGTGGCCGGTTCGAAGGTCGTGCTGCTGCCGGCCGGCGGGCCGGACGACAGCCCCGCCGGGGTGCGGGCGGAGACGGCCCGCGTGCTGGAGGTGCTCCGGTCCTGGCTGGCGGACGACCGGTTCGAGTCCTCGCGACTGGTCGTGCTGACGGAGGCCGCGTCGCTGGCCGGTGGTGCGGTGGCCGGTCTGGTGCGGTCGGCGCAGGCGGAGAACCCGGAGCGGTTCGTGCTGGTGGAGCTGGCCGGCGGCGACGCGTCGCTGCGGCTGCTGCCGGCGGCGGTCGCCTCGGGTGAGCCCGAACTGGCCCTGCGGGACGGCACGGTGTTCGTCCCGCGGGTGGTGCGGGCGGAGACCGGGACCGGTTCGCCGTTCGACGGCACCGGGACGGTGCTGGTGACCGGTGGTACGGGTGGTCTGGGCGCGATCGTCGCCCGGCATCTGGTGACCGGCCACGGGGTGCGGAGCCTGGTGCTGGTGAGCCGTCGTGGTGAGGCGGCGCCGGGCGCGGTGGAGCTTCGGGACGAACTCCTGGGCCTGGGCGCCGAGTCGGTGCTGGTGGAGGCGGCGGACGTCGCCGACCGCGAGGCGCTGGCGGCCGTGCTGGGCCGGGTGCCGCAGGAGCGTCCACTGGCCGGTGTGGTGCACACGGCCGGCGTGGTGGACGACGGGACGATCGGCTCCCTCACCCCGGAGCGGGTGGACACGGTGCTGCGCCCGAAGGCCGATGCCGCCTGGCACCTGCACGAGCTGACCCGGGACCTTCCGCTGCGCGCCTTCGTCCTGTTCTCCTCGGTGGCGGGCACGCTGGACGGCGCCGGCCAGGGCAACTACGCCGCGGCCAACGCCTACCTGGACGCGCTGGCCCGCCACCGCTGGCTGGACGGCCTGCCCGCGCTCTCGCTGGCCTGGGGCTTCTGGGACACCGGCACCGGCATGGGCGGCAACCTCGGCCGCGCCGACGTCCAGCGCATCAACTCCTCCGGTGTGGTGGGCCTTTCGGCCGAGGAGAGCCTCGCCCTGTTCGACTCCTCGGTAGGCACCGACGAGGCGGTGCTGCTGCCCGTCAAGCTCGACCCGGCGGGCCTGCGCGCCCGCACCGGCGGCGTCCCCGCCATGCTGCGCACCCTGGTCCCGGCGGCCGAACCCCGCGCGCCCCGGGCGGCGAAGGCCGCTCCGGCCGCCGCGCCCGCGGCGGACGAGAGCCTGGAGTCGCAGCTCGCGGGCCTGTCGCAGGACGAACAGCTCCACCTGCTCCAGAACCTGATCTGCGCGCACGTGGCCGCCGTCCTGGGCCACACCTCCGCCGCCACGGTGGACCCGGCGCGCTCCTTCCAGGAGGTCGGCTTCGACTCGCTGACCGCCGTCGAACTGCGCAACCGGCTCAACAAGGCCACCGGGCAGCGCCTGCCCGCGACGCTCATCTTCGACTACCCGAGCCCGGTGGCGCTCTCCAAGTACCTGCTCACCGAACTGCTCCCGGACATCCCCGAGGTGGCCGCCGGCTCCGGCGGGGAGCTGGACGAGGAGGCGTTCCGCCAGGCGCTCGGCACCCTCTCGCTCGCCCGCGTCCGCGAGGCCGGGCTGCTCGACTCGCTGCTCGCGCTCGCCGCGCCCGGCGGGACGGCGCAGCAGCAGGACGACACCGCGCAGGCGGACCAGAGCGAATCGATCATGGCGATGGACGTCGAGGCCCTGCTGGCCGAGGCGGCCCGGCGCAGCGACTCCGAGTGACCGAGGAAGGCGTAGGAACTGTGAGTACTTCTGTCGAGCAGATAGCGGACGCGCTGCGCAAGTCGCTGCTGGAGAACGAGAGGCTGCGGCGGCGGCACGACCAGGTCACCGCCGCGGCCCAGGAGCCGATCGCCATCGTCGGGATGAGCTGCCGCTTCCCCGGCGGGGTCGGGAACGCGGACGACCTGTGGCGGCTGGTCGCCGAGGGCCGGGACGCCGTCACCGGGTTCCCCGAGGACCGGGGCTGGGACCTCGAAGGCGTCTTCGACACCGACGCCTCGCGGTCCGGCAAGACCTACGCCAAGGAGGGCGGGTTCCTGCACGACGCCCCGCTGTTCGACGCGCCGTTCTTCAGCATGAGCCCGCACGAGGCCTCGGCCACGGACCCGCAGCAGCGGATGGTCCTGGAGGCGTCCTGGGAGGCGTTCGAGCACGCCGGCATCGACGTGCACACGCTGCGCGGCAGCCAGACCTCGGTGTTCGTCGGCGTCATGGCCGCCGACTACCACGCGCGGCCCGGCACCGTCGCCGAGGGCGCGGAGGGGTTCCTGGTCGTCGGCACCGACAGCAGCGTCGTGTCGGGCCGCGTGTCGTACAGCCTGGGCCTGGAGGGCCAGGCCATCTCGATCGACACCGCGTGCTCGTCCTCGCTGGTGGCGGTGCACCTGGCGGCCCAGTCGCTGCGCCAGGGCACCTCCATGCTGGCGCTGGCCGGCGGTGTGACGGTGATGTCGACGCCGCGCACCTTCGTCGAGTTCAGCCGCCAGCGCGGCCTGGCCCCCGACGGCCGCTGCAAGTCCTTCGCCGAGGCCGCCGACGGCACCGGCTGGTCGGAGGGCGTGGGCATGCTCGTCCTGGAGCGCCTCTCCGACGCGCGCCGGAACGGGCACCGGGTGCTGGCCGTCGTCCGGGGCTCCGCCCTCAACCAGGACGGCGCCAGCAACGGGCTCACCGCGCCCAACGGCCCGTCCCAGCAGCGCGTCATCCGCGCCGCGCTCGCCAACGCCCGGCTCTCCGCGGCCGAGGTCGACGCGGTGGAGGCGCACGGCACCGGCACCCGCCTCGGCGACCCGATCGAGGCGCAGGCGCTGCTCGCCACCTACGGCCGGGAGCGGCCGCAGGGCCGGCCGCTCTGGCTCGGCTCGATCAAGTCCAACATGGGGCACACCCAGGCCGCGGCGGGCGCCGCGGGCATCATCAAGATGGTGCAGGCGATGCGCCACGGGGTGCTGCCGAAGACCCTGCACGTGGATGCGCCGACCTCCCAGGTGGAGTGGGAGGCGGGCGCCGTCGAGCTGCTCGCCGAGGCCCAGCCGTGGGAGAAGGCGGACGGCGCACCCCGCCGGGCCGGCATCTCCTCCTTCGGCATCAGCGGCACCAACGCGCACGTGATCATCGAGGAGGCCCCGGCCGAGGAGGACGGCGCCGCCCAGGAGGCCCCGGCCCGCGGCGACGCGGCGCCGGCCGGCACCGACGGGCCCCGGGCGTGGACGGCCGAGGGCACCGCCGCGCTGCCGTTCGTGCTCTCCGCCCGGGACGAAGCCGCCCTGCGCGCCCAGGCCGAGCGCCTCCTGCACCACCTGGAGGAGGCCGGCGCCCCCGGCCTGCCGGACACCGCATACTCCCTGGCGCTGTCCCGCGCGGCCCTGGAGCACCGGGCCGTGCTGACCGCCGCCGACGCCGAGGCCCTGCGGGCCGGCCTGCGCGCCCTCACCCGGGGCGAGGAGTTCGCGGGGCTGGCCCGCGGTGTGGCCGGGCGCGAGCCCCGCACCGTCCTCGTCCTGCCCGACCACGGCGGCGCCCCCGGCGCCGGGCCGGCCGCCTGGGTGCCGCTCGCCCGCGGCCTGACCGCGGCCTCCCCGCTCTTCGCCGAGCAGCTGCGGACGGTGGCCGGCGAGCTGCGCGGCCACACCGGCTGGGACCTGACCGCGGTGGTCGAGGGAGCGCCGACGGCGCCGACCCCGGACCGCCCGGACGTCGCCCGCGCCGGCGCCTACGCCGTCCAGGTCGCGCTCGCCGCCCTGTGGCGCGCGCACGGCCTGCGTCCCACCGCCGTGCTCGGCCACGGCAGCGGCGCGATCGCCGCCGCCCGGCTGGCCGGGGCGATCGCCCCGGAGGAGGCGGCGCGGCTCGCCGCGGACGCCACCGCCGAGCTGCCGGCCGGGCCCGGCGCCGGCTCGGCCGCCGTCCAGCTCCACCTCACCCGGACGGACGAGGAGTACGCCCGGGCGGTGCACACCCTGGTCGAGAACGGCCACACGCTCTTCGTCGGCGCCGGCCCGGCCGCGCTGCCCGCCGCCACCGTCCTGGAGGCGGCCACCGCCGACGTCCCCACCGCCGTGATCGCCCCGCCGGGGCCGGGCACCCCCGCCGAGGGCTTCACCGAGGCGCTCGGCCGGGCGCACACCCTGGGCGTCGCGGTGAACTGGCAGGCCTTCCACGCGGGCCGCGGCGCCCACCGGGTGGACCTGCCGACCTACGCCTTCCAGCACGAGCGCTACTGGCCCGAGTCCGTGGCCGACACCGGTGACCCGGCCGCGCTCGGCCTGGCCGCGGCCGACCACCCGCTGCTCGGCGCCGCGATCGCCATCGCCGACGCGGACGAGGCGCTGCTCACCGGGCTGCTCAGCCTGGAGACCCAGCCGTGGCTCGCCGACCACGCCGCCGGCGGCACGGTGCTGCTGCCCGGCACCGCCTTCGTCGAGATGGCGATCCGGGCCGGCGACCAGGTCGGCTACGGCCTGCTGGACGAACTGACCCTGACCGCGCCGCTGGTCCTGCCCGCACAGGGCGGCGTGCAGATCCAGGTCTCCGTCGGAGCCCCCGGCGACGGCGGCGGCCGACCCGTCCGCATCCACGCCCGCCCCGACGACCGGTCGGTCTCCGCCGGCGCGGGGGAGCGGCCGTGGACCGTCCACGCCACCGGCACGCTGCTGCCGGGGCAGACCGGTCCGTCCTTCGACCTGACCGCCTGGCCGCCGAAGGGCGCGGCCGAGATCGACGTGTCGGACGCCTACGCGCGGATGACCGAGCAGGGCTACGGCTACGGGCCCGCCTTCCAGGGGCTGCGCGCCGTCTGGCGGCGCGGTGACGACGTCTTCGCCGAGGTCGCCCTGCCCGAGGAGGTCCGCGACCAGGCCACCCGCTTCGGCCTGCACCCGGCGCTGCTCGACGCCGCCCTGCACGCCGCCGGCCAGGGCGCCGAGGCGGCGGACACCGCGCTGCGCCTGCCCTTCGCCTGGAGCGGTGTGCGCCTGCACGCCGCCGGGGCGTCCGCGCTGCGGGTCCGGCTCACGGCCCGGGGTGCCGAGGCGATCTCCCTGGAGCTCGCCGACCCGAGCGGCGCGCCCGTCGCCTCCGTCGACTCCCTCGCCCTGCGCACCGTCACCCCCGAGCAGCTCTCCGCCGCCCCGGCACCCATGCACGACGCGCTGTTCCGGCTGGACCGGACACAGCTCGCGGTGGACGCGGGTGTGGTGCGGGAGGGTCGTTGGGTGGCCTTGGGTGCCGGGGTTTCCGGTGTCGAGCCGGTCGCCGACCTGGAGTCGGCGGCGGGTGCGGACGTGGTGCTGCTCCCGGTCGGCGACGGTGACCTACGGGAGACCGTCAACCAGGTCCTGGCGGTGCTTCAGTCCTGGCTGGCCGACGACCGCTTCGAATCCTCGAAGCTGGTCGTGCTGACGCAGCCCGGTTCGCTGACCGGCGGCGCCGTGGCGGGTCTGGTGCGCTCCGCGCAGGCCGAGGAGCCAGGCCGGTTCGTCCTGGTCGAACCGGCCGACGGTGACACGTCCCTGCTGACGGCGGCCGTCGTCTCCGGCGAGCCCGAACTCGCGCTGCGCGACGGCGCGGTGTTCGCTCCGCGCGTGGTCCGCGCCGAGAGCGGCACCGGCTCGCCGTTCGACGGCACCGGAACCGTCCTCGTCACCGGCGGCACGGGAGGCCTCGGTGCCGTCATCGCCCGCCACCTGGTCACCGCGCACGGCGTCCGCCACCTCGCGCTGGTCAGCCGCCGCGGCGACACCGCCCCCGGCGCAGCCGGCCTGCGCGAGGAACTGCTCACCCTCGGCGCCGAATCCGTCCGGCTGGAAGCCGCCGACGTCGCCGACCGTGAGGCCCTGGCCGCCGTCCTCGACCGCGTCGGAGCGGCTCACCCGCTGAGCGCCGTCATCCACACCGCCGGCATCGTCGACGACGGGACGATCACCTCACTCGACCCGGAGCGGGTCGACACCGTCCTACGCCCCAAGGCCGACGCCGCCCGGCACCTGCACGAGCTGACCCGCGACCTCGGCCTCAAGGCCTTCATCCTCTTCTCGTCCATCGCCGGCACCCTCGACGGCGCCGGCCAGGGCAACTACGCCGCGGCCAACGCCTACCTGGACGCGCTGGCCCGTCAGCGCCGGTCGGAGGGTCTGCCCGCGCTCTCACTGGCCTGGGGCCTCTGGGACACCGGCACCGGCATGGGCGGCCACCTCTCCCAGACCGACCTCGACCGCATCGCCGCCGGGGGCGTCCTCGCGCTCACGGCGGAGAAGGGCGTGGCGCTCTTCGACGCGGCCTTGGCCTCCGAGGAGCCGGTGCTGCTGCCGGTCCACTGGGACTTCGCCGCCGTCCGGCGCTCGGCCGAGCCCGTGCCGGCAATGCTGCGCGGCCTGGTCCCCGTGGCCGCCCGCCGGGCCGCCGCCGGAGCCGGCGCGTCCGACAGCCTGCGCGACCGTCTCGTCCGCATGGCGGCGGACGAGCGCGACACCTTCCTGCTCGACCTGGTCCGCGCCGAGGTCGCGGGCGTGCTGGGCCACGGCGGCAAGGACGCCGTGGAGCCGCAGCGCGCCTTCAAGGAGCTCGGCTTCGACTCCCTCGCAGCAGTGAGCCTGCGCAACCGGCTCAACCAGGAGACCGGCCTGCGGCTGCCCGCCACGCTCGTCTTCGACTACCCGGCCTCCGACGTGCTGGCCCGCTTCCTGCGGGACGAACTCGTCGGCGCCGAGGAGGAGCCCGGCGCCGAGTCCGGCCCCGCCGTCGTGTTCTCGGACGACGAGCCGATCGCGATCGTCGGGATGAGCTGCCGCTTCCCCGGCGACGTCCGCTCGCCCGAGGAGCTGTGGGAGCTGCTGGCCGCCGGCCGCGACGGCATCGGCGGATTCCCCGAGAACCGTGGCTGGGACACCGACGCCATCTACGACCCGGAGCCGGGCAAGCCGGGCAAGACCATCAGCCGCGAGGGCGGGTTCCTCTACGACGCGGCCGACTTCGACGCCGAGTTCTTCGGCATCTCCCCGCGGGAGGCGCTGGCCCTCGACCCGCAGCAGCGGCTGCTGCTGGAGGCGTCCTGGGAGGCGATCGAGCGGGCCGGCATCGACCCGTCCTCGCTCAAGGGCAGCCAGACCGGTGTCTTCGCCGGCGTGATGTACCACGACTACGCCACCCGGCTCGGCGCCGTCCCCGAGGACGTCAGCGGCTACCTCGGCAACGGCAGCCTGGGCAGCGTGGTCTCCGGCCGGGTCTCCTACAGCCTCGGTCTGGAGGGTCCGGCGGTCTCCGTCGACACTGCCTGCTCGTCCTCGCTGGTCGCCCTGCACTGGGCGATCCAGGCGCTGCGCCGCGGCGAGTGTGACCTCGCGCTGGCGGGCGGGGTCACCGTCATGGCCACCCCGGACACGTTCATCGACTTCACCCGCCAGCGCGGCCTGGCCGCGAACGGCCGCTGCAAGCCGTTCGCCGAGGCGGCGGACGGCACCGGCTGGGGCGAGGGCGTGGGTGTGCTCCTGGTGGAGCGGCTCTCGGAGGCCCGCCGCAAGGGCCACCAGGTCCTCGCGGTCGTACGGGGTTCGGCGGTGAACCAGGACGGTGCGAGCAACGGGCTGACGGCGCCGAACGGGCCCTCGCAGCAGCGGGTGATCAGGGCGGCGCTGGCCAACGCGGGTCTCTCGACCGCCGACGTGGACGTGGTGGAGGCGCACGGCACCGGCACCACCCTGGGTGACCCGATCGAGGCGCAGGCCCTGCTGGCCACGTACGGCCAGGACCGCCCGGAGGGCCGGCCGCTCTGGCTGGGTTCGGTGAAGTCGAACCTGGGCCACACGCAAGCCGCCGCCGGTGTCGCCGGAATCATCAAGATGGTGCAGGCGATGCGGCACGAGGTGCTGCCGATGACGCTGCACGTCGACAGCCCGTCCTCGCACGTGGACTGGGAGGCCGGGGACGTCGAGTTGCTGGCGGAGTCCCGGGCCTGGGAGAAGAGGGACGGTGCGCCGCGCCGGGCCGGTGTCTCCTCGTTCGGCATCAGCGGCACCAACGCGCACGTGATCCTGGAGGAGGCTCCGGCAGCCGAGCAGGTCGAGTCGGCCGAGTCGGCCGAGCGGACCGCCGAGGGACAGTGGCCCGAAGGCGCCCTGGTGCCGCTCGCGGTCTCCGGCCGTACGGACGAGGCGCTGCGGGCGCAGGCCGAGCGGCTGCACGCGTTCGTCGCCGCCGACTCCTCCCGTCTGCTGGACCTCGGCTACTCGTCCCTGACCTCGCGCACCACACACCCCCACCGCGCGGTGGTGCTCGGTTCGACGCGGGAGGCGGTGCTGGCCGGGCTGGCCGCGGTGGCCGAGGGCGGCTCTTCGGATCTGGCGGTCACGGGCCGGGCCGGCGTCGGCCGGACGGCGTTCCTGTTCACCGGTCAGGGCGCGCAGCGGGTCGGGATGGGCGGCGAACTGTACGAGTCCTTCCCGGTGTTCGCGGCCGCGCTGGACGAGGTGTGTGGGCTGCTGGACGGTGAGTTGGGTGTTGCGCTGCGCGAGGTCATAGCCGGAAAGTCCGGTTCGCTGGACGACACGGTCTACACGCAGTCGGCGCTGTTCGCCGTCGAGGTGGCGCTGTACCGCCTGGTGGAGTCGCTGGGGGTGCGGGCGGACTTCCTGGCCGGGCACTCGGTGGGTGAGATCGCGGCCGCCCACGTCGCGGGTGTGTTGTCGCTGGCGGACGCGTGCAAGCTGGTCGCCGCCCGCGGCCGGTTGATGCAGGTGCTGCCGGCCGGCGGCGTGATGGTCGCCGTCCGTGCCGCCGAGGCGGATGTGCTGCCGCTGTTGAAGGGACATGAGGCCGAGGTCGGTGTCGCAGCGGTCAACGGGCCGACGTCCGTGGTGATTTCGGGTGCCGAGACGGCGGTCGGCGAGGTGGTCGCCCAGCTGGAGGAGCGCGGCATCGCCTCGGTCCGGCTGACCGTCTCGCATGCCTTCCACTCGCCGCTGATGGAGCCCATGCTGGAGGAGTTCCGGGCGGTCGTCCGGGGCCTCTCCTTCGCCGAGCCCAAGCTCGCCGTCGTCTCCAACGTGACCGGCAAGCTCGCCAACGGCGACGACCTGCGTGACCCGGAGTACTGGGTGCGCCACGTCCGTCAGCCCGTCCGATTCGCCGACGGCATCCGGGCGCTGGAGGACGCCGGCGTCACCCGCTACCTCGAACTCGGCCCCGACGGCGTCCTGACCGGCATGGCCCAGGCCTGCCTGGCCAACCCCGACGACGTCCTCCTCGCCTCGGTGCTGCGCAAGGGCCGCGACGAGGCCCGGACCTTCCTCGCCGCCGTCGCGGGCGCCCACGTCAGCGGCTTGGGGCTCGACGGCGAAGGCCTCTTCCAGGGGTCCGGCGCCCGCCGGGTGGACCTGCCGACCTACGCCTTCCAGCACGAGCGCTACTGGCTCGACGCGGCGCCCGCCGCCGTGGACGCCTCCGCCCTGGGCCTGCGGCCGACCACGCACCCGCTGCTCGGCGCGGCCGTCGAACTCCCGGACTCCGACGGCGTCGTGCTCACCGGCCGGCTCTCCGTGGCCACCCAGCCCTGGCTCGCCGACCACGCGGTGGCCGGCACCGTCCTGCTGCCGGGTTCCGCGTTCGTGGAGCTGGCCGTCCGGGCCGGTGACCAGGTCGGCTCCGGCCGGCTCGACGAGCTGACGCTGACCGCCCCGCTGATCCTGCCCGAGCACGGCGCGGTCCGGATCCAGGTGGCGGTCGGCGCACCGGACGAGGAGGGGCGGCGGCCGGTCCGCGTGCACGCGCGGCCCGAGGGCGCGGGGCCGGACGACGAGTGGACGGTCCACGCGAGCGGCGTCCTGCTGCCCGGCGACCAGCCCGCCGAGGAAGGGCCGGACCTGACGGTCTGGCCGCCCGAGGGGGCCGAGGAGCTGCCCGTCCTGGACGCCTACGACGAACTGGCCGGGCAGGGCTACGGCTACGGCCCGGTCTTCCAGGGCCTGCGCAAGGCCTGGCGGCACGGCGACGACGTGTTCGCGGAGGTGGAGCTGCCCGAGGAGGCCCACGCGGACGGCGCGGTCTTCGGTCTGCACCCGGCCCTGCTCGACGCGGCGCTGCACGCCACGCTGCTGCCGGGTGCCACGGTGGACGACGACCCGGCCGCCGGTCCGCGGCTCCCGTTCTCGTGGAACGGCGTGACGCTGTTCTCGGCGGGTGCCACCGCCCTGCGGGTCCGGCTCCGGGTCTCCGGGCCCGAGGTGGTCGCCGTCGACGCCGCCGACCCGTCCGGCGCACCGGTCGTCTCGGTGCGCTCCCTGGTGGCACGCGCCGTGCCGGCCGAGCAGCTCGCTCCGACCGGGGGCACCGCCGCCGGGGCGATGTACCGGATCTCCTGGCGGGCGGCGGCCGCGCCCGCCACCGTCCCGGACGCCCGCTGGGCCGTCCTCGGTGCCGGCCCGGCCGCCGACGAGCTCGGCGCCGGCGTCGACACCTGGGGCGAACTCGCCGAGCTCACCCAGGCGTTGGACGAGGGCGACACCGCGCCCGAGGTGATCGTCCTGCACGACCCGGCCGGCGGCGAGGCACGGGCCGTCGTCCGCCGCACCGCCGAGACGCTCGCCCGGCTGCTCGCCGACGACCGGTTGGAGGGCGCCCGTCTGGTCGTCCTCACCGGGGGCGCGGTGGCGGCTGCCGCCGGTGACGCCGTGCCGGATCTCGCCCACGCACCGCTGTGGGGCCTCCTGCGCTCCGTCCAGGAGGAGTACCCGGAGCGGCTGACCCTGGTCGACACGGACCGGGTGGACGGCTTCGGGCTGCTGCCCGCGGCCGTGGCGCTCGGGGCGCCGGAGGTGGCCGTCCGCGACGGCGCGCTGCTGGTCCCGCGCCTGGTCCGGGCCGAACCGCCGGCGACCGGCGGTGCGACCGGAGACGCTGCCGACGACTCCGAGCCGGCCTTCGACCCCGACGGAACGGTGCTGGTCACCGGCGGCACCGGCGGCCTGGGCACCGTCCTGGCCCGCCACCTGGTCTCCGGGCACGGCGTGCGGCACCTGCTGCTGCTCAGCCGGCGCGGGGAGCGGGCCGCCGGAGCACCGGAGCTCCGCGAAGAACTGCTGGAGCTGGGTGCCAAGAGCGTCACCGTCCGGGCCTGCGACGTCACCGACCGGGCGGCCCTGGCCGAGGCGCTGGACGCGATCCCCGGCGCGCACCCGCTCACCGGGGTGCTGCACACGGCGGGCGTCCTGGACGACGGGACCTTCGCGTCCCTGACGCCGGAACGCTACGACGCGGTGCTGCGGCCCAAGCTCGACGCCGCCGCCCACCTGGACGCCCTGACGGCCGGTCACCCCGTCCGCACGTTCGTCCTCTTCTCCTCGCTGGCCGGCACCGTGGGCAGCGCCGGCCAGGCCAACTACGCCGCCGCCAACGCCTATCTGGACGCCCTGGCGCAGCACCGCAGGGCCGCCGGCCGGCCCGCCGTCTCGCTGGCCTGGGGCCTGTGGGAGTCGGGCGACGGCATGGGCGAGGGGCTCGGCGAGACCGACCGGGCGCGGATGTCGCGTTCGGGGGTCACCGCGCTCCCGGTGGCGGAGGGCCTCGCGCTCTTCGACGCGGCCCTGCGCTCCGACGACCCCGTCCTTCTCCCCGTCCGCCTCGACACCGCGCCGATCCGGGCACGGGCCGCGGCGGAGGGTGTTCCGCACCTGCTGCGCGAACTGGTCCGGGTGCCGGTGCGGCGCGACCGCCGGGCCGCCGGGAGCGGGCGGCAGGGCGGGGCCGACGGCCTCGTCCAGCGGCTGTCGGCGCTCACCGAGGAGGAGCAGCTCGCCCTGCTGCTCACCCTGGTCCGGACGCATGTCGCCGCGGTCCTCGGCCACGCGGGCCCGGAGGCGGTCGACGCCGAACGGGGCTTCTCCGAGCTGGGCTTCGACTCGCTGGCGGCGGTCGAACTGCGCAACCGCCTCGGGGCGGCCTGCGGGGTGCGGCTCCCGTCCACGCTGATCTACGACCAGCCGACCTCGGCCGCCGTCGCCGCGTACCTGCGCGGCGAACTGGTCGGGACGGCCGGTGCGCCCAGCCTGGAGGACGAACTGGCCCGCCTGGAAGCCGTCCTGGGCGCCGCCACCCCCGACGGGGCCGAGCACGCCCGGATCGCGGCCCGGCTGCGGGCGCTCAGCGCCCGTTGGGCCGACGGCCCGGGCGCCGAGGAGAACGGAACGGAGCCCGCCGCCGAGGCCGCACTCGAAGCAGCCTCCGCCGAGGACCTGTTCGACATCCTCGACAACGAACTGGGCGTCTGACCGGCCGCCCCTGCAGGACCTGCCTCCCCGAGGCCGGGTCGGACCGTCGCCCCCACCGACGGTCCGGCCCGGCAGAGCCCGTGCCACCGGAGCCTTCCCCGTGCGCTCCGGTGGCACGGGCCTTTTCGTGTGCCCCGGGGGGTGGCCCCCGGCCGGGGAGGCGTGCGGGCCGGACGAGCGGGGCAGCATCCGTCCCCTCTCCTCTCCGCCCCTCGTCCTCCGGCTCTCCACCCCTCTGTCCCCCGGCCGGCAGGGGAACGGCCACTGCCGGGCACCCTCTCCGCGCGCCCGCCGACCCTCCCCCGACTACCCCGGCCCCCCGAACCGCCGCCACCCCAGCCCCCGGCCACACAAAGAAGCGTGGGGGGGGGGGGGGGGGCGGGGGGGGGGGGGGGGGGGGTTGTGGTGTTTTTTCCTTTTACCCCCCCCCCTTTCAACAGGTTTCTTCCCCCCCCCCCCGCGGTCC
>NZ_JBVJCO010000023.1:0-60657 GCF_055588525.1 Kitasatospora sp. NPDC041988 | reverse complement strand
TCCCTCCTTCCCCCCCAACACCCCCCCCCCCCACCTCCCCCACCAAAGAAAATGCCTGTTTCCCCCCCCCCCCCCCCCCCCCCCCCCCCGCTTCGGTTGCCGCTGTCTCGCCGTTCAATCACCGCCGTTCGAACGGGTTCTCCTCACCTCCCCGGCGGTGCCGCGCCCGGCCCTGGCCCGCGGTGCCGTAGGTGCCCGGCTCGCCGTACTGGCCGGAATCGCCCTGCGGGCCGTAGAAGTTGGCCTCCGTCGGCCCCCCGTACCCGGCGGACCGGTCCTGGGAGGTGGCGTAGGGGTCGTGGCCGTACTGGCCCGGCGCCCCCTGGAAGGCGTGGACCGGCTGCGGCTCGGGCTGGTGCTGCACCGGGGCCGCGGGGGCCTCGGGGGTGGTCGGCTCCGCCGACTTGGTCGGGATGCTCACCTTGCGCAGCAGCGTGACGGCCAGCAGCGCCATCAGGACCAGCAGGCCGGCGGCCGTGAACATCGCCATCTGGAGGCCGTGGGTGAAGGAGGTGCGGGCCGCGTCGGCGAGCGCCTGGCCGAGGTCCTTCGGCAGCCGGGTGGTGACGTCGAGGGCGGTGCCGAGCGTGTCGCGGGCCGATTCGAGCGCCGCCGGGGCGACCCCCTTCGGTGCCTTGTCGGCGAGGTCCGAGCGGTACACGGCGGTGCCGACGCTGCCCAGGATGGAGATGCCGAGCGCTCCGCCGAACTCGGTGGCGATCTGGGAGAGACCGGAGACCGCGCCCGCCTTCTCCGGCGGCGCGGTGGAGATGATCATGTCCGAGGAGATGGTCAGGACGAGCGTGATGCCACCGGCCATGGTCGCGGTGCCGGCGACCAGCGCGGCGATCCCGGTGCCGCCGTCGACCTGGCCGAGGATGACGAAGCCGACCGCACCGATCAGCAGGCCGGTACCGACGACGAAGGCGGGGCGCACCCGGCGGACGACGATCGGCGCCAGCGAGGCGGCGGTCATCGCGGCGCCGGCCGCGGGGAGTGCGTACAGACCGGCGACGAACGGCCGGACGCCCGCCACCATCTGGAGGTACTGGGTGGTGAAGAGGCTGGAGCCGACCATCGAGAAGACGCCGAGCGTGTTGGCGGCGATCGACGCGGTGAAGGCGCGGCTGCGGAAGAGCTTGATGTCCAGCATGGGCTGGGCGAGCATCCGCTGGCGGCGGAGGAAGAAGTAGCCGACGGTCAGACCGATCACGATGGTGGCGATCGGCAGGGCGCTGACGCCCTCCCCGGCCATGTGCTGCACGCCGTAGATGGTGGGCAGCAGCGCGGCCAGCGAGAGGAACGAGCTGAGGAAGTCGAACCGGCCGGGATTCGAGTCCTTGGACTCGGGGAGCAGCAGCGGTGCGAGCACCACGAGTACCGCCATGACGGGGAGGTTCACCAGGAAGACGGCGCCCCACCAGAACTTCTCCAGGATCGCACCGCCCATGAGCGGTCCGAGCATGGCGCCACCGGCGAACGCGCCGGTCCAGACGGCGATGGCGGCCCGGCGCTGCTCCGCGTTGTGGAACATGTTGCGGATGAGCGAGAGCGTCGACGGCATCAGGGTCGCGCCACCGACACCGAGCAGCGCCCGGGTCAGGATGAGCATTTCCGCGCTGCTGGAGTAGGCGCCGAGCGCGGACGCGGTGCCGAAGGCGACCGCACCGAACATCAGCAGCTTCCGCCGGCCGATCCGGTCACCGAGCGTGCCCATCGTGAGCAGCAGCCCGGCCAGCATGAACGGATAGATGTCGATGATCCACAGCAGCTCCGAGCTGCTCGGTTCCAACGAGCTGCTGATCATGGGCAGCGCGTAGGACAGGACGTGCATGTCGAGGGAGACCAGCAGGACGGGAAGGACCAGGACGGCAAGACCGATCCACGCCTTCCGGTCGGCACGTTGCGTGTCTGCGTTCATGGTTGAAGCATACGTACGTCCTAGATGTTTGTCTAGTACGCTCGTCTAAGATGTACGAGCGTCTCTGACGAACGTATGTCGCAAACGGCCTTCCGTGGCTACGATGGGCAACGTGGGAAATCGTGAAGATCTGCTGGTTGGTGCCAAGAAATGCCTGTATGAGCGGGGCTATGCCCGGACCACCGCGCGCGACATCGTCGCCGCGTCGGGGGCCAACCTCGCCTCGATCGGCTACCACTTCGGCTCGAAGGAGGCGTTGCTCAGCGAGGCAGTGATCGAATCGTTCGAGGACTGGGGTACCGAACTCCGCAGAATCCTCGATGAGGCCACCGATCCTTCGATCGACACGGCCTGGCGGAGCGTCACGGAGTTCTTCGACTCGCAGCGACCCCTGCTGCTTGCCAGTATCGAGGCGTTCGCCCAGGCCGACCGGGTGCCGGGCCTGCGCGAACAGCTCGCCCGCGCCTACGAGCGGGCCCGGCTCGCCCTGGCGGCCCCGCTCGGCCTGGACGAGATCGGCGAGGGGGACGAGAAGACGGTTCGGCTGGTGGGCTCGTTCCACCTGGCCCTGGTCTCGGGGCTCGGCCTGCAGTGGCTGCTCGACCCGGAGGGCGCGCCGAGCGGTGACGAAATCGCCCACGCCATGCGGGTGTTCGTCGACGCGGTCAACCGTGCGGGGGCCGCCGCGGAAGCCGACGCCGCGGCAGGTGCCGCTCCGGAAGGCGGCGCCCCGGAAGGCGGCGCGCCGCTGGCCGCGACCGCCGACTAGGCGTCGCGGCCACACCCCCTATGGGGGCGTGGGGGCCTAACTCCACCTCTCATAGGGGGCTTTGGCAGGTTCTCGTAATGGCCGGCCCGGCCTAGCCTGGCATTGTTACCGACAGCGGTCGGCCGTGCGTGAGGAGCTACCGGCTCCGGAGGCCGGCTGCTGGGCATCCGGCCAGCCAGGAGGAGCTTGCGTTGAGGGAGGACGAGGCGATGTGGACACGGGTACGGCCCGTGTCCGGCGTGACCGGCTCCGTCGGAGCCGAGGGCATGCTCGAACTTCGCCGGTGCGCCACCGGCGAGCGGTGGAGCAGCGGGGCCTCCGCGGCGGCGATGTGGATCGCCCTGCAGCAGCACGGCTGGCGCCTCGACGCCACCGCCATCGGCCTGAGCCGGGCCTGGGGGATGGACCCGCTGCTGGTGCGGGTGGCGCTCGGCCGGTGGGTGGAGGAACTCCTGGAGCAGGGCGTGGTCGAGGACGCCAGCGAGCCCTGCCTGCGCGGCGGCCTGACCGGCGACCTCCCGGGCGACAAGCCCGACCCCGGCGGCCTCCCCGCCGAATCCTGACGCCACGCCACCTCGCCGCGTCCGTACCGCCGTCCCGTCAACTGTCCTGTGTGCCCTGGTCCCGGCCCGGAGGCCCGGCCTTGCCGGGGGACACGGAGCGGGCCGAGAAAAAATATGACCGGCTTGTATGCTCCAAATGGGCTACCTGTGGCTACAGGGGCTCCGGAGGGGGTGCGGGGATGGTCTCTGGGGGGCGTTCGTCGGTCATTACGACCTTCGTATGTGCAACCTGGGACCTGTTTCGGCCGTCTCTCTGTGTGCAGCGCGCCCGGGAGGACGGGCGCCGCGTCCGCCGGTGAAAGGTACACGGATGTCAGGTCAGTGGGGCGAGGGCCCGGCTCGTGGTGGCGACGCGCCCGGTGCGCTCACGACCGACGGCGGCGACGGCGCGGTGCCGCAGCCGCGGACCGGCGGGCGGGCCGAGGCCCGGCGCGCCGCCCAGGGCAAGGGCGGCCAGCCGGCCCAGGGGGCACCGGCGGCCCAGGCGGCCGGCGGTCGTGCGGCGGCGCGAAACAGCCGCAAGCCGAAGAAGAACGTGAAGAAGATCGTCGCCTGGTCGGCGGCCGGCGTCCTGGTGCTGATAGCCGGCGCGGGCGGCGCCATCTACCTCAAGCTCAACGGCAACATCAAGTCCTTCGACGCGGACGCCATCGCCGCCGACCGCCCGCCGGAGGCCCAGGCCGACGCGGACGGCAACAAGCCGGTCAACGTGCTGCTGATCGGCTCCGACAGCCGCGGCAAGAACAACTCCGACCTCGGCGGCGGAGCCGAGGACGGCGGCGCCCGCTCGGACACCACGATCCTGCTGCACGTCTACGCCGACCACAAGCACGCCGTCGGCATCTCCATCCCGCGCAACGCCAAGGTCACGATCCCGCCCTGCAAGCTGCCGAACGGCAAGTGGACGAAGGGGTCCAGCGACCTGTTCAACGCCGCGTTCTCCACCGGCGGCAGCGATGACGGCAACCCGGCCTGCACCCAGAACACCGTCGAGAAGCTCACCGGCATCCGGGTCGACCACACCATCGTGGTGGACTTCCAGGGCTTCTCCGCGATGACCTCGGCGGTCCATGGGGTGGACATCTGCCTGCCGAAGCCGATCTACGAGGGCGACATCAATCCCAAGCTGCCCAGGAAGGGCAGTGTCGTCCTGCCGCAGGGCAAGCAGAAGGTGGAAGGGCAGAAGGCGCTCGACTATGTGCGGCTGCGCCACGGCATCGGCGACGGCTCCGACATCGGCCGGATGAAGCGCCAGCAGGCCTTCCTCGGCTCGCTCGCCTCCAACATCAAGGGCCAGGGGCTGAACCCGACCACCCTGCTGCCGCTTGCGGACGCCGCCACCAAGTCGATGGTCGTCGACCCTGGCCTCAACTCCGCCGACAAGCTGCTCTCCTTCGGCCTCTCGCTGAAGAGCATCGACATGCACGACCTCAAGTTCGTGACGGTGCCATGGCGTTTCCGCACCCAGGACATGGACCTCGACATCGTCGAGGCAGATGCCAAGAAGCTCTGGGAGACCATCAGGGCGGACCGCACCATCGACGGCCAGAACGCCACCGGCGAGCAGCCGGCCGAGGCCACCACACCCGCCGCCCCGAACACCCCGGCCCCTGCCGCGACCACCTCCGCCCCCGCGCCCGCCTCCGACGCGGGCAATGCCGCCATCAAGGTGGCCGTCTACAACGGGACCACCACCACCGCGATGGACGGCAAGGCGGCCGAGCTCCTCAAGGGAGCCAAGTTCAACGCCACCAAGGCGGGCCCCGCGGCCAGCACCAAGCACGCGACGACGGTGATCGAGTACGGCTCCGGCCAGAAGGCCAACGCCCAGAAGGTCGCCGAGCTCTTCCCCGGGGCCACCGTCGAGGCCGGCTCCTCGGCGGGCATCATCGTGGTCGTGGGCAAGGACTTCGCGGCCGCCAACGGCGGTGGCGCGGCCTCCGCGGCCGCCCCCGGAGCCGCGGCCGCTCCCTCGGCGCCGGCCCCGCTGCCCAGCAGCGTCACCGAGAACACCCGCTCGGCGGACGACGACATCTGCGCCGGCACCTCCTACGGCAGCGGTGGATAACGCACCGTAGCGGCCGCAGAGCCACCGCACCAGGCCCGGGGTGTGCCGACCCCGGGCCTTGTGCCATGGTGGCCGGAGGGGGACCGATCGGGGGGGCGCAGGCCCGAAAGGCGGACCCCATGGCCGAGATCGCCCTGCAGCTCGACATCGCCGCACCCCGTGCCGTCGTCCTCGCCGCGCTCAACACCCACGACGGGCTCACCAGCTGGTGGACCACCGAGGTGGACCGTGACGGGGACGTGCTGCTCTTCGACTTCCCCGGCGTCCCCGAGCCGTTCCGGCTGCGCCGCGAGCGCGCCGACCAGGACCGGGTGGTCTGGACGAACGTCGGCACCTTCCCGCCGCACTGGGCCGGCACCTGGATCAGCTGGGACCTCGCCGGCCAGCCCGACGCACCCGACCGCACCCGGCTGCTGTTCCGCCACGGCGGGTGGCAGCCCGGGACCGAGGACGGCGTGCCGATGGTGGCCGGGACCTGGGCCGAGCTGCTGGTCCGGCTCAAGGACTACGCGCAGAGCGGCAAGGTGCAGCCGTACTTCGTGAAGCCGACGCCACACGATTCGTAGCCGTCTCCGTACCCGCCTCGGTGTGCCGCCCGCCCTTCCGTGCCCGTCGCCCGCCGGGCGCCGTCCGGTGGCGGGAACGTGGTGCCGCGGCGAGGGTGGGCGGTGTGCCGCCCGTCCGGCCGCGCATCCGCCGTACCGCGCCCCGACCGGGACCCGTAGCCGGGACCGGCAGTGCCCCCGGCCGGCCGTGGCACGGGACCATCGCTCTTGGAGGCCCAGCAATGCCCGAAGTCACCGCTCCGTACAAGCCCGGCACCCCGTGCTGGGTCGACCTGATGACGAGCGACCAGCAGGCCGCGCTCGACTTCTACCGCGACCTGTTCGGCTGGCAGGGCGAGATCGGCCCGCCCGAGTTCGGCGGCTACGCCATGTGTCTGCTGAACGGCAAGCCGGTCGCCGGGATCATGGCGCAGATGGCCCCCGAGGGCCAGCCCGTCCCGCCGGTCTCCTGGACCACCTACCTGGCCTCGGACGACGCCGACGCCACCGGCAGGGCGATCGCCGGGAGCGGCGGCACGATCCTCTACCCGGTGATGGACGTCGGCACGGTCGGCCGGATGCTGGTCGCCGCCGACCCGACCGGCGGGGTGTTCGGCGTCTGGCAGAAGGTCGACTTCATCGGCGCCGGCATCGTCAACGAGCCCGGTGCGCTGGTCTGGAACGAGCTGAACACCACGGACACCGACGCCGCCGGGGCGTTCTACGAGCAGGCGGTGGGCCTGCGCCCGGGGACCGTCGAGGGGATGGAGGGCTACTTCTCGCTCAACGCCGGCGACCGCATGGTCGGCGGCATGCAGAAGCTGCCCGACTACCTGGCGCCCGGTACGCCCCCGCACTGGCTGACCTACTTCTCGGTGGACGACACCGACTCCACCGTGGACGCGCTGGTCAAGGCCGGTGGCTCGGTGCTCCAGCCGCCGTTCGACATGCCGTCCGGCCGGACGGCGGTCGTCCAGGACCCGCAGGGTGCCGTCTTCGCGGTGATCGCCTCGCCCGACTCCCCGTAACGTGCCCGATCCCGCGTGCGGCCCCGGAAGCCGCCCGTTCCCGCGACGCGCCGCCGGGAATGGGCGGCTTCCCCGTGTCCGCGGGTAAGACTGCACCCATGCTGGGGCTTCCGGACGACATCCGTGCTTTCCTCTTCGACCTCGACGGGGTGCTCACCCAGACCGCCAAGGTGCACGCCGCGGCCTGGAAGGACACCTTCGACGCCTTCCTGCGTGCCGAAGCAGCCCGCAGCGGCGGGCAGTTCGTCCCCTTCGACGCCGTCGACGACTACGACACCCACGTCGACGGCCGCCCGAGACTCGACGGCACCCGGGCCTTCCTGCGCAGCCGTGGTGTCTACCTGCCCGAGGGCACCGAGGCGGACCCGCCGGGCGCCCGCACCGTGCACGGGATCAGCCTGGCCAAGAACGACACCGTGCTGCGGATGATCCGCGAACAGGGCGTCCAGCCGTACGACGGCTCGGTCGCGTACGTGCACCGGCTGCGGGCGCTCGGGCTGCCCAGCGCGGTGGTCTCGTCCAGCGCCAACTGCCGGGACGTGCTGCGTGCCGCCGGGATCGAGGAGCTGTTCGACGTGATCGTGGACGGCGTCGTCGCCCGGCGCGAGGGCCTGCCGGGCAAACCCGCGCCCGACACCTACCTGGCCGCCGCCCGGGCGCTCGGCGTCGAGCCCGCGCACGCCGCCGTCTTCGAGGACGCGCTCGCCGGGGTCGCCTCCGGCCGGGCCGGCGGCTTCGGCGCGGTGGTCGGCGTGGACCGCGCCGGCCAGGCCGCCGAACTGCGCCGTCACGGCGCCACCGTGGTCGTCACCGACCTCGCCGAGCTGCTCGAAGGGGGCGCGGCATGACCGGACTGGACAATTTCTCCGTCGACCCGTGGCAGATCGCCGAACAGGGCCTCGACCTGGCCTCGATGGCCCGTGCCGAGTCGGTCTTCGCGCTCTCCAACGGCCACATCGGCCTGCGTGCCAACCTCGACGAGGGCGAGCCGCACGGCCTGCCCGGCACCTACCTCAACGGCGTCTTCGAGCTGCGCCCGCTGCCGTACGGCGAGGGCGGTTACGGCTATCCGGAGTCCAGCCAGAGCGTCATCAACATCACCAACGGCAAGATCATCCGGCTGCTGGTGGACGACGAGCCCTTCGACCTGCGCTACGGCGAACTGATCGGTCACCGGCGGTGGCTGGACTTCCGGGACGGCCTGCTGCGGCGCGAGGCGGAGTGGACCTCCCCGGCCGGGCGGACCATCAAGGTGCGTTCCACCCGGCTGGTCTCGCTCACCCAACGGGCCATCGCCGCCGTCGAGTACACCGTGGAGGCGGTGGACGCGCCGGTGCGGATCGTCCTCCAGTCGGAGCTGGTCGCCAACGAGCAGCTGCCCGGCGGGCCCGAGGGCGACCCGCGGGTGGCCGCCGTGCTGGAGGCCCCGCTGATCGGCGAGGTGCACCACGCCGGCGGCAGCAAGGCCGTCCTGGTGCACCGCACCCGTTACAGCGGCATCCGGGTCGCCGCCGGGATGGACCACGTCATCGAGGGCCCGGACCGGCTGGACACCGTCGCCGAGGCCGAGGTCGACCACTGCCGGATCAGCGTCACCACCCTGCTCGAACCCGGCGAGAGGCTGCGGCTGGTCAAGTTCATGTCCTACGGCTGGTCCGCGACCCGCTCGCTGCCCGCCGTCCGGGACCAGGTGGAGGCCGCGCTGACCGCCGCCCGGTACACCGGCTGGGACGGCCTGGTCGCCGAACAGGCCCATTTCCTCAAGGAGTTCTGGGAGACCAGCGACGTCGAGATCGAGGGCGACGTCGAACTCCAGCAGGCCGTCCGGTTCGCCGTCTTCCACGTGCTCCAGGCCGGCGCCCGGAGCGAGGAACGGGCCATCCCCGCCAAGGGGTTGACCGGCCCCGGCTACGACGGGCACAGCTTCTGGGACACCGAGACCTTCGTCCTTCCGGTGCTCACCTACTGCCTGCCGTCCGCCGTCAACCAGGCGCTCCGCTGGCGCCACACCACCCTCCCGCTGGCCCGCGACCGGGCCACCCAACTCGGGCTCTCCGGCGCCGTGTTCCCGTGGCGGACGATTCGCGGCGAGGAGTGCTCCGGCTACTGGCCGGCCGGCACCGCGGCGTTCCACATCGGCGCCGACATCGCCGCCGCCGTCGCCCGGTACGTCCGGGCCACAGGGGACGTCGAGTTCGAGCGCGAGTACGGCCTGGAGCTGCTGGTCGAGACCGCCCGGATGTGGCGTTCGCTCGGCCACCACGACGCCATCGGCAAGTTCCGCATCGAGGGCGTCACCGGACCGGACGAGTACAGCGCCGTCGCCGACAACAACGTCTTCACCAACCTGATGGCGCAGAGCAACCTGCGCGCCGCCGCCGAGGCCGCGGGCCGGCACCCGCGCGAGGCCGCAGCCCTCGGCGTCGACACCGAGGAGACCGCCGCCTGGCGGGACGCCGCCGCCGCGATGTTCGTCCCGTACGACGAGAACCTCGGGGTCCACCCACAGGCCGACGGCTTCACCGACCACCAGGTCTGGGACTTCGAGCACACCCCGCCCGAGAACTACCCGCTGCTGCTCCACTACCCGTACTTCGACCTGTACCGGAAGCAGGTGGTCAAGCAGGCCGACCTGGTGCTCGCCATGCAGGTCCGCGGCGACGCCTTCACCGACGAGCAGAAGGCCCGCAACTTCGCCTACTACGAGCGGCTGACCGTCCGCGACTCCTCGCTCTCCGCCTGCACACAGGCGGTGATCGCCGCCGAGGTCGGCCAGCTGGACCTCGCCTACGACTACACCGCCGAAGCCGCCCTGATGGACCTCCACGACCTCGGCGGCAACACCCGCGACGGCCTGCACATGGCCTCGCTCGCCGGCACCTGCGTCGCCCTGGTGGCCGGCTTCGGCGGCCTCCGGGACCACAGCGAGACGCTCTCCTTCCGGCCCCGGCTCCCGGCCGGGCTGATGAAGCTCAGCTTCTCCCTGATGGTGCGCGGCCAGTTGCTCGGTGTCCGGATCACCCACGACGGCACGACGTACACGCTGCGCCGCGGCGAGGTGATCCACCTGCGGCACGACGGCGAGGCGGTCCAGGTGAAGGCGGGCGCACCGGTCACCGTCCCGACCGTCGTCCCGCCCGCCCAGGAGCGGTGCAGCCAGCCCCCCGGCCGCGAACCCGCCCGCCGCCAGCCCCAGGCCGGCGTCGTCACGGGCACCCTGGGCCCGGGCCCGGAGCACCTCGCGGCGGAGTAGAGCGGAGCAGGCGGAGCCGGCGTCGTCGGGGGGCCTCGGCCCTTCACCCGTTCACTCCTTCGGCCCCTCCCCGCATGCGCCGTGAGCCCTCCCGCCCGAGGGTGCAGGTGTCCTGTGGCAACCGGCGGCCGGTGAGGAGTGCCCCCGTGGTGAGTGTGGCCGAGCAGATGGTGGAGGTGCTCCGGCAGGCCGGGGTGGAGCGGGTGTACGGCGTGGTCGGCGACAGCCTCAACCCGGTGGTGGACGCGATCCGCCGGGCCGAGGGGATCAGCTGGGTGCACGTCCGCAACGAGGAGGCCGGCGCCTTCGCGGCCGCCGCCGAGGCCGAACTGAGCGGTCGCCTCGCGGTCTGCGCGGGCTCCTGCGGCCCCGGCAACACCCACCTGATCCAGGGGCTGTACGACGCCCAGCGCAGCGGCCTGCCGGTGCTCGCGCTGGCCTCGCACATCCCGTCCGCGCAGATCGGTACCGGCTTCTTCCAGGAGACCCACCCCGAGCGGGTGTTCACCGACTGCAGCAGCTGGTGCGAGACGGTCTCCACCGCGGAGCAGCTGCCCCGCCTGATCCGCGTGGCGATCCAGCACGCGCTGGGCGCCCACGGCGTCTCCGTGCTCGCCTTCCCGGGCGATGTGGCCGCGCGGCCCGCCGCCGGGCCGACCGGGACGAGCCACTTCCTCACCGAGCAGGCGGTGGCCGCCCCGCCCTGGTCGCAGGTGCAGGCGCTCGCCCGTGCCCTCAACGAGGCCCGCCGGGTGGCCCTGTTCTGCGGTGCGGGGGTGCGCGGGGCGCATGCCGAGGTGCTGGAGGTCGCGGAGGCCCTGCACGCGCCGGTCGGGCACTCCCTGCGTGGCAAGGAGTGGATCCAGTACGACAACCCCTACGACGTCGGGATGAGCGGCCTGCTCGGCTACGGCGCCTGCCACGAGGCGCTGCACTCCGCCGACCTGGTACTGCTGCTCGGCACCGACTTCCCGTACGACTCCTTCCTGCCGCAGGCCCGCACGATCCAGGTGGACCACGACGCCACCCGGCTGGGCCGCCGCACCCCGCTCGAACTCGCCGTCCACGGTGACGTCTCGGCGACCCTGCGCGCCGTCCTGCCGCTGCTGGAGCAGAGGAGCGACCGCACCTTCCTGGACGACATGCTGCGCAAGCACTGGCGGGCGCTGGACGACGTGGTCGGCGCCTACACCCGGGACATCGAGAAGCACCTGCCGATCCACCCCGAGTACGTGGCCTCGGTGCTGGACGAGGTGGCCGCCGACGACGCGGTGTTCACCGTGGACACCGGCATGAACAACGTCTGGGCCGCCCGCTACCTCCAGCCCAACGGCCGCCGCCGGGTGATCGGCTCGTTCCTGCACGGCTCGATGGCCAACGCGCTGCCGCACGCGATCGGTGCCCAACTGGCCTGCCCCGGGCGGCAGGTGGTGGCGATGGCGGGTGACGGCGGGCTGTCGATGCTGCTCGGCGAGCTGCTCACGGTGGCGAAGCACCGGCTGCCGGTGAAGACGGTGGTGTTCAACAACGGCGCGCTCGGCATGATCAAGCTGGAGATGCTGGTCTCCGGCTACCCGGAGTCGGAGATCGACAACGGGGACGTCGACTACGCGGGCATCGCCCGGGCGATGGGCATCCCGGCGAAGCGGGTCACCGATCCGGCGCGGGTGCGGGAGGTGCTGGCGGAGGCGCTGGAGCGGCCCGGTCCGGCACTGGTGGACGTGGTCACCGACCCGAACGCGCTCTCCATCCCGCCGCACATCACCGCCGCCCAGCTGAAGGGCTTCGCCCTGGCGGCCGGGCGGACGGTGCTCTCGGGCGGGGTCGGGCGCATGATCGATCTGGCCCGGAGCAACCTGCGGAACATCCCCCGGCCGTGAGCCGGCCGGGGCCTCGCGGGGCGGGCCCGCCCGGGGCTCCCGCGGCCGGCCAGGCGGGGCCTCATGGGGCGGTTTTGCCTCTGAGGCAATTTTCTTGCCCCTGCGGCACGCGGGGTGTCCACTGGTCCCATGACCACCAGCCCACCCGGCCCCTCCACCCCCGGCGACCAGCTCGACGACCAGGAGGTCGTCGGCCTCGCCGCGAGGCTGCGCGAGCACCGGCTCGGCAGCCGCCTCACGCTGGAGGTCGCCGCCGCCCGGGTCGGTCTCTCCCCAGCCTATCTGTCCCGGCTGGAGACCGGCCGCCGGCAGCCCTCGCTGCCCGTCCTGCTGGGCCTCGCCCGCGCCTACGGCACCTCCGTCTCGGGCCTCCTCGGCGAGGCCCTGGTGGAGCCGGACCCGGTGGTGCGCGGCGGAGCGATCGAACCCGGCCGCGCGGGCGGCTGGGGCTACCGCCGGGCCGGCGCCCCCGGCCGCGCCATGCAGGCGCTGCGCGTGCACGTCCCCCCGGGCGTGCAGGACGCCGTGGTCCGGGTCCACCCCGGCGAGGAGTGGCTGTACGTCCTCCAGGGGCGGCTGAAGCTGACCCTCGGCGACCGCGTCCACCTCCTCGCGGAGGGCGACTCCGCGCACTTCGACTCGCTCACCCCGCACTGCATCGCCGCCGACTCGGCGGACGGGGTCGAGCTGCTCTTCGTCCACACCCTGCTGCAGAGCCCCGGCGGCGAACTCTGCCTCGGCGGCGGCCCTGCCGCACCCCACTGACCGCACGTCAGAACTCCCGGAGGAGATCTCCCATGGCTGATCCCGCCACCACCGTCACCGAGCCCGCCGCTTCCGTCGGAGCCCCTGTTGCCGAGGCGCCGAAGACCATCGACGCCGGCAAGTGGGCCAACCGCCGGGTCGGCATCCGGGTGCTGATCTACATGGTCGCCACCCACGCCTTCGCGGGCTTCATCATGCTGCTCTTCGAGCTGGGCAACCGCAACAATTAGCCCGCCCCACCGCCCGGTTCGATCGGCACGTCGCGCGCGGCCTCACCGCTCCCGCAGCAGCTCGCAGAGCGCGTCCAGGGCGGCCGGGAAGGTGCGGTCGGGCGGGGTGCCGTAGCCGACCACCAGGGCGGGCGGGGCGTCCGGGGCGAGAGCGGGCTCGGCGAGGTGCCAGGTGAGGCCGCTGAGGACCAGTCCGGCCGCCTCGGCGCGGGCCAGCAGCTCGGCCTCCGGCGGCGCGCCGGGCGGCAGTTGCAGCACGGCGTGCAGCCCGGCGGCGATGCCCGTCACCCGGACGTGCGGAGCCCGCTCGGCGAGCGCCGCGACGAGCCGGTCGCGGCGGCTCCGGTAGTGCAGCCGGGAGCGGCGGACATGCCGGTCGTAGGTGCCGGAGGTGATCAGTTCGGCGAGGGTGAGCTGGTCGAGCACCGGCGACATGGTGTCCGCCAGCTGCTTCAGCCGGGCCACCGGCTCGACCAGCGCGTCCGGCAGCGCCAGCCAGGCCAGCCGGAGGCCCGGGGCGAGGCTCTTCGCGGCGGTGCCCGCGTACACCACCCGCTCGGGGTCGAGCGCCTGCATCGCGCCCAACGGCTGCCGGTCGTACCGGAACTCGCCGTCGTAATCGTCCTCGATCACGTACCCGTCGGCTGCGCGCGCCCAGGTGACGGCGGCCGCCCGGCGTTCGGCGGCCAGCGCCGCGCCGGTCGGGTACTGGTGGGCGGGGGTGAGCAGGACGGCCGCGTCCCGCCGCCCGTCCAGCAGGTCGGTGCGGGCACCCGCCTCGTCCAGCGGCAGCGGGACGGCGGCCAGCCCGGCGGCCCGGACTGTGTCGCGTTGCGGGGGCAGCCCGTAGGCCTCGACGGCCAGCGACGGGGTGGTGCGCTGGTGCCGGGGCCGGCGTTCGCGCAGGGCGGCGCAGAGCAGGCCGAGCCCCTGCGAGAACCCGGCGCAGATCAGCAGGTGTTCCGGGTCGGTCCGCACGCCGCGCACCCGGGCCAGGTAGTCGGTCAGCGCCTGCCGCAGCTCGATCCGCCCCAGCGGGCTGCCGTAGTCGAACGCCTCGTGCGGCGCGGTGGCGAGCGCCCGCCGGGCGGCCGAGAGCCAGGCGCTGCGGGGGAAGAGCGAGACGTCCGGCCGCCCCGGCATCAGGTCGTACCGGCCGGTGCGGCGCCCGCGCGGCAGACCGGCCGCCCGCCGGCCCGGGCGCGGTGTCGTCCGCTCGGCCACCGTGGTGCCCGAGCCCTGCCGCGAGGTGAGCCACCCCTCGGCGGTGAGCTGCCCGTACGCCTCGACCACGGTGTTCCGGGCGATCCCGAGATCCTCGCCGAGCGCCCGGGAGGACGGCAGCCTCGTCCCGGGCGCCAGCCGCCCGTCCTGCACCGCCTCCCGCAGCGCGTCCTCCAGCGCCGCCCGCACCCCGGCCCCGGCGGCCCGCCGCCCGCTGAGGTCGAGGTGCAGGTCGCCGCCGAAGGTGGTCCACGAGGAGGTGCGGGAGGTGGCGCGGGAGGTGGTCATGGGCTGAGGGGCCGTTCCGTGCGTTCCGTTGCCGAGGCTGTCCGTACGGGATTATCGCCCTTCTCCCGCGCGGGTCCGGTCCCCGCTCCATTGCGGCCCTGATGCCGGACCGGCAGGCCGGGTGGGTCCGGTCCGTCGCCCCGCCGGGCTCAAGCCCCTGCTGCGCCTTGGCCGCTCAGCCCCAGGTCGCGCCCGCCGGCTCCTCGATGGTCGCGTTGAGGCGGTTGAAGAGGTTGGTCAGCCCGATCATCAGGATGATCGCCGAGAGCTGCTCCTCGTTGAAGTGGTCGGCGGCCGCGTCCCAGATGTCGTCCGGCACGGCCTTCCCGGAGCGGTCCGCGATCCGGGTGGCCGCCTCGGTCAGGGCGAGGGCGGCGCGCTCCTCGTCGGTGAAGAACGGCGCCTCGCGCCAGGCCGCGACCGCGTGCAGGCGCTCGTCGGTCTCGCCGGCCCTCTTGGCGCTGGTCACGCCGGAGAACACGCAGGCGCTGCAACCGTTGATCTGGCTGGCCCGCAGGTGGACCAGCTCCAGGATCTGGTGCGGAACACCGCCCTGGTACATCGCCTTGTAGATGATCTGGATGCCCTTCGTCGCGTCGGGCAGGACCATCGCGGGGTTCTTCATCCGAGCGGTCATGGTGGCTCCTCCGTGGGCTGGCGGCCGGTGTCTCGAACACCGGCCGGTTATCGTCGTCCTCAGTGAACCGACGGATCAGAACGCGGGGATGTGACACGTGGGCGGGGAAGATTTTCAGGCGCAGCAGTTCGAGGAACACCGGCGTCAACTCCGGGCAGTGGCATACCGGATGCTCGGTTCGCTCAGTGAGGCCGAGGACGCCGTCCAGGAGGCCTGGCTGCGGCTGAGCCGCACCGACACCACCGAGGTGGCCAACCTGGGCGCCTGGCTGACCACCGTGGTCGGCCGGCTCTGCCTGGACATGCTGCGCTCGCGCACCTCCCGGCGCGAGGACCCGCTGCAGGACCAGGACGGGCAGTTCCGGCTGCCCGACCCGGTGGTCGGCTCCGCCTTCGGGGCCGTCGACCCGGAGCACGAGATCCTGATGGCCGACTCGGTCGGCATCGCGCTGATGGTCGTCCTGGAGACGCTCGCCCCGGCCGAGCGGCTCGCCTTCGTGCTGCACGACCTGTTCTCCGTGCCCTTCGACGAGATCGCGCCGATCCTCGGCCGCACCCCGGCCTCCACCCGGCAGCTCGCCAGCCGCGCCCGCCGCCGTGTCCAGGGCGCCGCCCCGGCCCCCGACAGCGACCTGGCCAAGCGCCGTGAGGTGGTGGACGCCTTCCTCACCGCCTCGCGCGCCGGGGACTTCGACGCCCTGCTCGCCGTCCTCGACCCCGAGGTGGTGGCCCGCTCCGACGGCGGCACGCTCCGCCCCAGTCTGCTCCGCCGCGGCGCGGCCGACGTCGCCTCTCAGGCGATCACCTTCGCCCGCTTCGCCCAGGACGGCCGCCCGGTGCTCATCAACGGCGCGCCCGGTGTGCTCTCGCTCGCCGACGGCAAGCCGCTCTCACTCATGGCGTTCACCATCCACGGCGGCCGGATCATCGCGATGGACTTCCTCACCGACCCCGAGCGCCTGGCGCAGCTCGACCTGTCGGCCCTGCTGGACGGCTGAGGCCGCACCCGGCGGCCCGGACGGACGGGTCGCCGGGGTGCCCGAAAAAGATCCGGGAATACTTGTCGGCGGATGTAGAGGGCTGCCTCGGCCGCTCCGACTGAAGGGTGACAGCGCGCCGACGGGGCGCGCGGGACGGGGAGGACACCCGAGATGAAGTACGTCGCGATGATCTACGGCAACCAGGCCAAGTGGGCATCGTTCCCGGCCGAGGACTGGCCCGAGGCGATCGCCAAGCAGGACGCGTTCAACAAGAAGTACCGCGGGAGCGGCGAGCTGATCGGCGCCTACGGCCTCGCCGACGCGGCCAACGCGCAGCTGGTCCGCCGGGAGGCAGGCCTGCCGGCGGTCACCGACGGCCCGTACCTGGAGACCAAGGAGTACGTCGCCAGCTTCTACCTGCTGGACTGCGAGAGCCTGGAGCGGGCCCAGCAGATCGCCGCCGACATGCCGTTCGCGGACGTCGACCCGGTCGAGCTCTGGCCGGTCCTGCACGACGCCGCGGCGGACGTGTGACCGGCGCCAACCCGGTGATCGAGGGCCTGCTGCGCGAACTCGCGCCGCAGGCCCTCGGGGCGCTCGTCCGCCGCTACGGCGTCTTCGACGCCTGCGAGGACGCCGTGCAGGAGGCCCTGCTCGCCGCCGCCCTCCAGTGGCCCGAGGCCGGCGTGCCGGAGAACCCGCGCGGCTGGCTGGTCACCGTCGCCTCCCGCCGCCTGGTCGACCAGGTCCGCAGCGAGACGGCCCGCCGCCGCCGCGAGGACGCCCTCGCCCTGGCCACCCCTCAGGCCGCGCTGCTCAGCCACGCCGCCGACGCCCGGCCGGACGCCGACCGGGACGACTCGCTGGCGCTGCTCTTCCTCTGCTGCCACCCCGCGCTCTCCGCGCCCAGCCGGATCGCGCTGACCCTACGCGCGGTCGGCGGCCTGAGCACCGCGCAGATCGCCTCGGCGTTCCTGGTCCCCGAGGCGACCATGGCCCAGCGGATCAGCCGGGCCAAGCAGACCATCAAGGGCCTGCCCCTGGCCGCACCCGAGGGCGTGGAGCGCGCCGAGCGCCTGGAGGAGGTACGGCAGGTGCTGTACCTCGTCTTCAACGAGGGCTACACCACGACCGACGGCGCCGACCTCACCGCACCAGAGCTCTCCACCGAGGCGATCCGCCTCGCCCGGCTGCTGCTGCGTCTGGCCCCCGACGACGCCGAGACGGCCGGCCTGCTCGCCCTGATGCTGCTCACCGACGCCCGCCGCCCGGCCCGCACCGGCCCCGGCGGCGAGCTGGTGCCGCTGGCCGAGCAGGACCGGGGGCAGTGGGACGGCCGGCTCGTCGCGGAGGGCGTGGAGCTGATCAGCCGGACCCTGCCGCGCGGACAGGTCGGCCCGTACCAGCTCCAGGCGGCCATCGCGGCAGTGCACGACGAGGCCGAGTCCACGGAGGGCACGGACTGGCCGCAGATCCTGGCCCTGTACGAGCTGTTGGAGCGGTTCGGGCCGAACCCGGTGGTCACCCTGAACCGCGCGGTCGCCGTGGCCCAGGTGCACGGGCCGGCGGCCGGGCTGGAACTGCTGGCGACGCTGGACGGCGACAAGGGCATGGCGCGTAACCACCGCCTGCTCGCCACCCGGGCCCACCTGCTGGAGCTGCTGGGCGACACGGCGGGTGCGGTGGCCGCCTACCGCGAGGCCGCCCGCCGCACCACCAGCGCGTCCGAGCGGCGCCATCTGACGGAATGCGCACGGCGGTTGGAGGTCACGGTATGAAGTTCGTCGTCCGGGACGGGGTGCGCCTCGCCTGCCACGACTCGGGCGGTCCGGGAACACCCGTGGTGCTGCTGCACGGGCTGGCCGGCCATGCGGGGGAGTGGCACGCCGTCGCCGGGGCCCTGAGCGCCCGCCACCGCGTCGTCGCCGTCGACCAGCGCGGCCACGGCGCCAGCGAGCGCCGACCGCAGGACGTCACCCGGGCCGCGTACGTCGCCGACGTCGTCGCGGTGATCGACCAACTGGCCCTTCGCCGCCCGCTCCTGGTCGGCCAGTCCTACGGTGGGCACGCGGCGATGCTCACCGCTGCCGCGCACCCCTCGCTTGTGAGCGGACTCGTCCTCGTCGAGGCCGGCCCCGCCGGGTCCGACCCGCAGACGCAGGCCGGAATTGCCGGCTGGTTCGACTCCTGGCCCACGCCGTTCCCCACCCGCGAAGCCGCCGTCGGGTTCCTCGGCGGTGGCCCGGTCGGCGAGGGCTGGGCGGCCGGTCTGGACCAGCGCGACGGCGGCTGGTGGCCGCGCTTCGACCGGGACGTCATGGTCGCGTCGCTGGACGAGAACGCCCGACGGTCATGGTGGGACGAGTGGTCGGCGATCATGTGCCCGACCCTGGCCGTCCTGGGCCAGTCCGGCATCATCGGCGCCTCGGAGCTGGACGGCATGCTCCAACGGCGCCCCGAGACGGTCGCCGTGAGCGTCCCCGGCACCGGGCACGACCTTCACCTCGAACGGCCGGAGGAGCTGGTGCGGTTGATCGGCGTCCTCGCCGACCTCGATGACCTCGGTGACCTTGGCGACCTCGGCGTCTGAACCGGTTGAAAGAAGATTCCCCCGGCTGTCACATCGGTCCGCCGCGACGAGTCATACCTGTGACAGCAACTGAGGAACCGAGAGGACCACGACGATGGAAGCCCAGCCGACCGCCACGCAGACCACCACCGGTTCGCGGATGTCCAACCCCGTGAAGCTCGTTCCCGAGCTGGGGGCTGTGGCAGGCGCCCTGTTCAAGGCCACCAGCAACGGTTCGGTGCCGGAGACCACGATCGGCCTGGTCCAGCTGCGCGCCGGCCAGATCGTCGGCAACACCTACCTGACGGTCATGCACACCGAGAGCCTCCGCAAGGCCGGCGAGTCCGAGGAGCGGATCACTGCGGTGGCGTCCTGGCAGGACGCCCCCTACTTCACCGAGGCCGAGGCCGTCGCGCTGGCCCTGGTAGAGGCGGTGCTGCAGCCGTCCGCGCACCGCGAGCGGGTCTCCGACGAGCTGTACGCCCGGGCGGCCGAGCTCTACGACGAGAAGGCCCTCGCGACGCTCACGATCGCCATCGGCCAGGTCAACTTCTTCATCCCGCTGGCCCTGATCGGCAAGCCCCTCCCCGGCGTCAAGCCCTCCGAGCAGTGGACCTGAGACCTGGCAACGACAACGCGAGCGTTGTAGAAGGACGACGGCCTTGGACCAGTGCGGTCCAAGGCCGTTGGCATTCAGACGTCGCCGAACTCGCCGGTGCGGACGGCGGTGACGACGACTGCCAGGCGTCGGGGGAGAAGGCGAGGGCCGGTCCCTGCGGGTCCTTTGAGTCGCGGACCCGGCCGGGGCGGGTGTCGTCCACCTCGACGCAGTTGCCGCCCTCGGCGTTGCTGTGACTGCAATCTGCAGGGGAGCCTCGCGGCCTTCACGCGCGCCGTGCACCAGCACTACCGGCGCCGCAACTGGCCGATGACCTGGGTGGAGGCGCTCACCACAGAGCCGGGGCTGAAGCAGGAGTTCTTCTACACCGTCAACGCGACGCTCGCCAAGCGCTGGCTCGACGCCCGCACCCAGGGCTGACGCCCCGCCGATGGCGGGGGCGCGCCCCCGACCCGCGCCCCCGCCTCGCACCCGCTCCGCCGTCGTTACGAGCGGGGGCGGTCTTCTCCCGGGCACCGTCGCGGTCAGGCTCCCGTCGTCGTCCAGGCGGCCTTGAGCTGTTCGGCCACGTCCGCCGCCCGGCGGACGCCTGCCCGGTAGGCGTCCACCCAGGCGTCCCAGCCCTGCGCGGCCGGGTCGGAGGTGGGATCGGCTGCGGGGTCGGGGCCGATGGTGACCACCGTCTGCGCTCCGACGGCCGCCAGCTGCCGGGCGAGCCCTTCGGGCGGCGACCGGTGGGCCATTGGCTCGACCACGACCAGTGTGCGGGCTCCCGCGGCCAGGTCGGCGTTGGTGCCCGCGCGCAGGGCGCCGTCCATGTGGTGGCGTCCGTGCACGGTGACGGGCGGTTCCACCCCCGGGAAGGCGCTGCTCGCGGCCACGGCGTGGACCAGCGGGACGCCGCTGCTGCGGTCCCACACCACGGGTTCGCCGCTTTCGGCGTCGACGGCGGTGATCAGCAGTTGCCGGTCGGGCCAGGCGTCCGCGCCGATCAGGGCGCTGCGCTGGGCGAGCAGGGCCTGCTCGGCGTCGGGGCCGGCCTGCTCCAGCGCGATCCGTCCGACCCGGCGGCGGGCCTCCTCGGGTGCCAGGCCGGGTTCGCCCAGTACGGCGAACACCGCGCCGGCGTCCCCCGTGCTCCGGGGGCCTGTCGGGGGCTTCCGGCGGGCCGGGTCCACGAGCCGGTCGAGGTCCTGCCCGGTGGCGAGCAGGGCGCCGACGATCGCTCCGGCCGAGGTGCCGACGATCAGGTCGGCCTCGGCCAGATCGACCCCGAAGTCGCGCAGGCCGCGGGCCAGGCCGGCCGCCCAGGCGGCGCCGGCGCGGCCTCCGGGGCCCAGGACGAGTGCTCGGTCGTGTGTGTGCATGGCTGCGTCCTCCCGTTAATGAAACAGTCGTACCATATACTGACGCAGGCTCAGAATGACACCGCAGAAAGGGGCGAACATCGTGGGGCGACCTCCGGACCCCGCCCGGCGCGAGCGCACGCTGGCGCGGGCGACCGACTACGTGCTGGCGCACGGGCTGGCCGGGCTGAGCCTGCGCCCGCTGGCCGCCGCCCTCGACACCAGCCCGCGGATGCTGCTCTACGACTTCGGCAGCAAGCAGGAGTTGGTGACGGCAGTCCTCGCCGAGGCCCGCCGCCGGGGTGCGGCGCGGCTGGCCGAGCGTCTCCCGCGGGAGACGGGTTCACCGCAGGAGCGGCTGCGCGGCATCTGGGCGTGGATGAGTGCGCCGGAGCGTGCTCCGTTCGTCCGGCTGTTCTTCGAGGTGCACGCCGACCTCCTCGCCCACCCCGAGAACTACCCGGACCAGGCCGATGCCATCACGGACTGGTTCACGGCCCTCGGTGCAACGTTCCGCGACGTCGTCACCGGCCCGGACGACACCGTCACCCCCACCCTCGTCATGGCCGTCATCCGGGGCCTGCTGTTCGACCTCACGACCACCGGCGACCGCCACCGCACCGATCTCGCCCTGGACCGCTTCGCCGACCTCCTCGGGCGGTGACCGGCCGGACCCGGAGCCCTAGGGTCGGCGGCATGACCGAGCCCGCCTACCTGGCCGCCGTCCGCGAGTCGTACGACACCGTCGCCGCCGACCACGTCCGCACCGTCATCACGCCGGCCGAGCTGGGCCCGCTGTCGAGGGGCATGCTGGGCGTCTTCGCCGAGCCGGTGCGGTCCGACGGCCGGCCGGACCGCTCGCACATCTGCCTGCTGGCCCGCTCAGTCGAACCGCGGGCCGGTCATGCCGGTGAACGGGAAACTCGGATAGCCGTCCATGCAGTCGCCCCCGGGCGGCGTGTACGGCCAGTCCATCCCCAGCCGGTACAGCAGGGTGAGCAGGACGACGGCCACGACGGGCGCCGTCCACCGGGTGGCGCGTCCGCCGGGGAGCGGCCGGCGGCGCAGCGCGAGTTGCAGGAGGAGCACCAGCAGGCTCATGCAGAGCCAGACCGCGGGCATCGTCATCTGCAGCCCGATGCTGTTGCTGACGTTGTTCCCGAGCGGGCAGTCCGCCCACGACCGGACGGTCCACACAGTTCCGGCGTAGACCCCGACGGCGGAGAGCGCGGGCCCCAGGAGGTACCACCCGCAACCCGGCGCCGAGCCGGCCGATCTGCCCACTGCCTGTGACTCCCGCATTCCCCTGCCCCCGTCGGACGACCACCGCGCCGGCTGCGCACCGGAAGTCGGACCCGCCGGCCTCCGGCGCGGCCACCGGACCCGGCCTTGTTCGCAGGGACCGCAGGACGATCGCTCCCGGTTCCCTCCGGCAGACCGGAAGCGTGACGTCGGGGGAGGGCGCCCGGCGTCGGCGGTCCTAGAGGACCCGCCGCCAGCCGCCGTCCGCCGGACCGCCCACCGGCGCGGGGCCGAAGTCGTAGCGCACGCCGCCCGGGCCGAAGGCGAGCAGGGAGATCGAGGACGAGCCCCAGATCCGCCCGTCGCCGAACTCGCGACGCTGGATCAGCGCCGCCGGGTCGTCCAGGGCGAGGCCGTCCCCGGAGACGATCGGCAGCCACGCGCCCCACGCCTGCTCCGTCCCGACGGCGCCCGTCACCGGCTCCGGCCGCGCGGCGGCCTCGAAGCGGGCCCGGAAGCGGGCCGCCCGGGCTGCCATCAGCGAGCGGACCAGCTCCGATACGGTGCGGTCCGCCGCCATGCCCTCCAGCCCGTCGTTGAGCACGACGCTCAGGCCGGACGGCAGTTCACGCTCCTCCGGTCGGCTGCCGTCCCAGCTCAGCACCCGTGCACCGGCCGGCCCCGCCAGGACGAGGTGGAACGGGTCGTACCGCGCCAGGTCGAGGTGCCCGATCCCGCCGTCCCGGACGGCGGTCAGCGGCAGCTCGCCGCGGGAGAGCCGGGCCTGCGCCGGGGCCATGGTGCCGAAGCCGTTCAGCAGGCAGGCCGCCACCGGGTCGGCGCCGGGGCGGACCGCCAGCCAGGTGCCGCCCGCCGCGAGGTCCAGCCCGCCGACGGTCGCCGGGTGTTCGGGCCAGTGGTGGTCCGGCGGCGACCAGCGCCGCCCGGCGTACTCGTCCCGCACGGACAGCAGCAGTACGGGAACCGCCGACGACGGTTCGATGCTGACGAACGCGGTACACACGCGCAGGGCCCCCTGACCTCGCCGACACCGGGCGGCCCACGGGTGCCGCCCTCCCCGCGATCCTCGCACGAACGTTCGCTCCCGGGCAGGTACGGGCCCTCCCCTTTCCGTCGTCCCCGTGCCAGACTCGGGCGGACCGCGGAGCGTGGTGGACCGACCGCCGAGTGGCCCACGATTTCGCGACTCAAATGTGCCAGGCCACCAGTCCACTCCCCGCCTAGGGTGGCGGGTATGACGACGACCGAGACCACCACCGTGCCCGCCCCCGAGCAGCGGATCTCCCTCCCCGACCTCGCCCCCGACTTCTACCAGGCCATGCTCGCGCTGGAGCGCGGCGCCCGGAAGGGCGTGGACCCGACGCTGGCCGAGCTGGTCAAGGTGCACGCCTCGATGATCAACGGCTGCGCCTTCTGCATCGACATGCACTCCACCGACGCGGTCAAGAACGGCGAGCAGAACCACCGGCTGCTCTCCCTCCCGGCCTGGCGCGAGACCTCCTGGTTCACCGCCAAGGAGCGGGCCGCCCTCGCGCTGACCGAGTCGGTCACCCTGCTGACCGAGGGGCACGTACCGGACGCCGTCTACGACGAGGCCGCCGAGCACTTCGAGCAGGCCGAACTGGCCCAGCTGATCGCGCTGATCATCACCATCAACGCCTGGAACCGGATCGGCGTCACCTCCCGCCTCAGCCCGGCCGCGAAGTAGGGATCCCCGACATGACCGAGATGACCGACAGCCGGCAGCAGAAGGCCCGCACGCTCCGCGAACTCCACCGCCCCGGCGAGCCGTTGGTGCTCGCCAACGTCTGGGACGCGGCGGGCGCGCGGCTGGTCGCCGCGGCCGGCGCGCGGGCCGTCGCGACGGCCAGCGCAAGCGTCTCCTGGACGCTCGGCAGCGCGGACGGGGACGCGGCCGACCGCGACGAGGTGCTCGCCCAGACCGCGCTGGTCGTGCGCTCGGTCGGGCTGCCGGTGACGGCGGACCTGGAGACCGGGTTCGGCGCCACCGCCGGCGAGGTCGGCGAGACGGTGGCGGCCCTGCTCGCCACCGGCGCGGTCGGCGTGAACCTGGAGGACGCGGCCCGGCCGGCCACCGAGGCGGCCGAGCGGATCGCGGCGGCCCGGGCGGCCGCGGCGAATGCCGGGGTCGACCTCTTCATCAACGGCCGCACCGACGTCTTCCTCCGCCAGATCGGCGACCCGGCCGGCCGCCTGGACGAGGCGATCACCCGCCTGCGCGCGTACGTCGAGGCGGGTGCGGACGGGGTGTTCGTGCCCGGTGTGGCCGACCCGGAGACGATCGCGGCCCTGGTCGCGGCCGTCCCGGCGCCGCTGAACGTGCTGGCGGGCCCGGGCTCGCCGTCGGTGCCGGAGCTGGCGAAGCTGGGCGTGGCCAGGATCAGCCTGGGGCCGGGCCTGGCCAAGGTGGCGTACGCGGCGGTGCGCCGGGCCGCCGACGAGGTCTACGGCGCGGGTACCTACACCGCCCTCGACGGCGGACTCACCTATCAGGAGCTGAACGCCCTGGCCGAAGGCTGAGCGACCCGCCCGCCGAGCGACCCGCCCGCCGAGCGAGCCGTCCGCCGCGCAGGTCGTCCGCGGAGCAGGCGGCCCACGGAGCGGGCGGCCCACCGGGTGGGTGGTCCGGGTACGCGCGGGGGCGCACCCGGACCACCCGCTCAGCGGGCTCGACGACTCCCGAGGGCAGCGGGCCTCAGTTCAGGACCTGCCCGCTGATCCCCGGGTGGCTCATCTGGTTGGTGCCGACGGCCTCCACCTGCTGTGCGAGGTGGCCGGCCAGCGGCAGCTTGCCGGCCTCGTGCAGGGCGAGGTCGGTGGGGGAGAGGTTGAGGCCGCTGGAGAGGCCGTCCAGCGCATCCGGCTGCGAGGCGGTCGAGGTCGTGGCGGACGCGGCGGGGGCGGCCAGCGCGAGGCCCGCCATGGTCAGGGCGGCCAGGGTGGCGAGTTTCTTCATGGAACCCCCAACGACCGGGCCGCCCCGAGGTCACACCCGATCCGTCAGACGGTCACCCGCAGCGTCTTCACGCTGTTGCTGATGAACGACCCGATCGGCTCGGCCGGGCCCTCCTCGGCCAGGGCCAGCCCGGGGAACCGCTCGAACAGGTACCGCAGCGCCGTCTCCGCCTCCAGCCGGGCGAGCCCGGAGCCGAGGCAGAAGTGCGGGCCGTGGCCGAGCGAGAGGTGCCGGTTCGGCTGCCGGGTGAGGTCGAAGCGGTCGGCGTCCTCGTAGTGCCCGGAGTCCCGCCCGGCGGCGGCGTACGAGGCGATCAGCGCCTCGCCGCGCCGGATGACGACGTCCCCGACCGCGATGTCATCGGTCGCGTACCGCAGCGGGAACTGCCCGACCGGCGAGTCGTACCGCAGCGTCTCCTCGACCACCGCGGACCACGACGCCGTGCCGTCCAGCACCAGCCGCAGCTGGTCGGGGTGCGCGAGCAGGGCGCGGACGGCGTTGGTGATCAGGTTGAGCGTGGTCTCGTGGCCGGCCACCAGCATCAGCAGCAGGGTGCCCACCAGCTCCTGCTCGCTGAGCCGGTCCCCGGCCTCGCGTGCGGCGATCAGGTCGGTGGTGAGGTCGTCGCCGGGCTCGGCGCGCTTGCCCGCGACGACCGAGGCGAGCAGCGCGAACAGGCCCTGCTGGGCGGCGACGGCGGCCTCGGGGGTGGCGGAGCTGGAGACCAGGGTGTCGGAGAGCTCGTGCAGTTCGTCCTGCTGCTTGGGCGGCAGGCCCAGCAGCTCGCCGATGACCTGCATCGGCAGCGGGTAGGCGAAGTGCTCGCGCAGGTCGAACTCGCCCTCCAGCGTGGCGACCTGGTCGAGCAGCGCCACCGTCCGGGCCTCGATCGCGGGCTGCAGCTCGGCGATCCGGCGCGGGGTGAAGGCCTGGCTGACCAGGCCGCGCAGCCGCCGGTGGTCCTCGCCGTCGGCGGTGACCATGCCCGGCACGGTGACGAAGTTCAGCAGCGGCCAGCCCTTTGGCAGCCGGCCCTCGGTGAAGGTCGTCCACAGCTGCGGGTTCTTGCCGACGCGCGGGTCGGCGAGCAGCTCCTGCAGGGTGTCGTGGTGGGTTATCGCCCAGACCACCACCCCGCCAGGGAGTTCCACCAGGACCGCCGGCCCGGCTGCCCGGAGTCGGGCGTTCTCCCCGTGCTGGTCGCCTCCGAAGGGGTCGAGCCGGACGGGCTCGGGGCGGCCGGGGCCGGGCCGGTGGCCGGCTCCGTCGTGCTCGGGTGCGGCGGTGTCCATGCGGGCCTCTCGGGTGCGGGAAGGCGGGGCGGGGTGAAGGCGCTGTAGAGCACCGGCAGGCTGACCAGGGCGCGCGACCAGGGTGACGGCCGCCAGGCCAGGTCGTGCGGCGGCACTGCCAGTTGGAGGTCGGGCAGGCGGTGCAGCAGGGTCTCGACGGCGGTCTCGACGATGATCCGGGCCGGGTGCTGGGCCGGGCAGACGTGCCTGCCGGCGCCCCAGGCCAGGTGGGCCCGGTTCCCGCCGAGGGTGCCGTGCGCGGCGGACGCGGTGCCCTGGGCGGCCGGGTCGGCGTTGGCCGCGGCCAGGCCGAGGACGAGCATGTCGCCGGCGCTGATGTACTGGCCGCCGAGGACGGTGTCGCCGGTGGCCCAGCGGCCGGGGAAGTTCTGCGTCGGCGGGTCGCGCCAGAGCACCTCCTCCAGCGCGTCGGCGACGGTGAGCCGGCCGCCGGTGAGGGTGGCCCGGAACCGCCGGTCGGTGAGCAGCAGCCGCAGGGTGTTGCCGGTCCAGTTGATGCTGGTCTCGTTGCCCGCGACCATCATCACCACCAGGTGGTGGACCGCCTCCTCGTCGGTCAGCGCGGCCGGGTGGGCCAGCAGCCAGGAGGTGAGGTCGGCGCCGGGCGTGGTGCGCCGCCGCCGGACGAGGTCGACCAGGATGGCCTGGAACTCCGCGTTGGCCCGGACCGACTTCTCGCTGCTGTCGACGAAGTGGCTGATCAGCTCGATGAGACGGGGCCCGGCCTCGGCGGGCAGGCCGATCAGCTGGGTGAAGACCAGCAGCGGCAGCCGGCGCGAGTACTGGGCGACCAGGTCGGCGGTGCCGTCCGGTCCCCAGCTGTCGATCAGGGCGTGGGCGGCGGCCTCGGTGGTCTCGCGCAGCTGGCGGTGGTCGATCTGGGCGAGCGTGTCGGAGACGGCGGCGCGCAGCCGCTGGTGCTCGGCGCCGTCCAGGTTGAGCAGGGTGGGCCGCCAGGCGGTCATCGGCAGCAGCCGGGAGTCGGCGGCGAGCCGGCCCTCGGCGGGGACCCGCCAGCTACGCGAGTCCTTGGAGAACAGGGCCTCGTTGCGGGTGAGTTCGAGCAGCTCGGGGTAGCCGAGCACCAGCCAGGCCTCGACGCCGGGCTCCAGCTCGATCGGCGCGACCGGGCCGTACTGCGCGCGCAGCCGGGCGTACAGGCCGTGCGGGTCGTCGGCGACGGCAGGCCCGTACAGCGGTGACAGCGGCACCCCGGCGGGGAAGCCCCCGCCGGTGGGTACGGCGCTGCCCGGCATGCCCCCGCCGGCGTGTGCCGGGCAGCCGGGCGGGGGCCCGGGGGGTGGAGCCAGGGGCGGAACGGCCGTACCGGGCTCGGGATTCGTCATCGTTGGAGCTCCAGGACGGCGGTGGCGTGCAGGTGGGCGACGAAGTCGATCAGCAGGTCGTACGCGGCCCGCCGGTCCCGCGCGTCGCAGTACAGGATCGGCACGTCGGGGAGCAGGTCGAGGGCGGAGCGCAGCTCCTCCTCGGGGTAGCTCGGCGTGTCCGGGAAGGTGTTGACGGCGACGGCGAACGGGATCTGCTGTTCCTCCAGCCGCCCGAGCACGTCGAAGCTCTCGTCGGGGCGGCGCAGGTCCACCATGGCGATGGCGCCGAGCGCACCGCGCGACAGGTCGTCCCAGAGGGGCCGGAACCGCTGCTGGCCGGGGGTGCCGAAGAGGTACAGGGCGAGCCGCGGGTTGAGCGTGATCCGGCCGAAGTCCAGTGCGACGGTGGTGGTGGTCTTGCCGCCGCGCCCGGTGAGGTCGTCGATGCCGCTGCTGGCGGCCGTCATGGTCTCCTCGGTGCGCAGCGGGGTGATCTCGCTGAGTGAGCCGACCAGCGTGGTCTTGCCGACCCCGAACGGGCCGGTGACCAGGATCTTGACCGCGCCCTGCACGGAGGACGGCAGGTACTGCGGTTCGGCGGGCGAGCCGGAGACGGCGGGCCGGTCGGCGGGGGCTTCAGCGGAGTTGGCGGAGGCCAACGAGCACCTCTTCCAGGAGGGTTGCGGGCAGGCGTTCGGCCTGCGGGACGGGCGGGAGCACCTGTACGGCGCCGAGGTCCCAGAGGTCGCCGACCAGCACCTTGACGATGCCGAGCGGCAGCCCCAGGTGGGCCGCCACCTCGGCGATCGACAGCAGGCTGCGGCAGAGGTCGAGGATCCGTTGGTGCTCGCGGTTGAGCAGCACGTCCTCGGGCAGTTCGGGGCGGTCGGGTAAGGCGCTGACCAGGCTTTCGACGGCGAGCGCGGCCCGGGTGGGCCGGCTGCGGCCACCGGTGATCACATAGGGCCGTACCGGCCCGGTCACCGCTGGCCCCCCGCCGCGTGATCGACGCGCGGCGGGCTGGTGAGGTGGGTGCCGATCCGCTCGACCAGGACCTGCATCTGGTAGGCGACCAGGCCGGCGTCGACGGCCTCGCCGGTCACCACGGCCAGGTGGGCGCCGGCCCCGGCGGCGACGATGAAGAGGTAGCCGCCGCCGTACTCGATGATGATCTGGCGGGTGGCGCTGCCGTGGCCGCCGAAGCCCTGGGCGACGCCGCGAGCCAGCGACTGCAGGCCCGAGCAGGCGGCGGCGAGTCGTTCGGCGTCCTCGCGCAGGATGCCCTCGCTGCGGCCGATCTCCAGGCCGTCGTTGGACACCACGACGGCGTGCCGGACCTCGGGGACGGAGACGATGTCGGCGAGCAGCCAGCCGAGATCAGGGGTGGTGGTCATGGAACTCTCCGAAGCGCTGGGGAAGCTGGGGGGAAGCGGGAAGGGAAGGATCGGGGTGGGTGGCGGCCCGGGCGGCCGAGCGGCCGCTGGCCGTCCCGGCCTGGAACATCGCCATGAACGCCTGGGCGTCCTGCGCCGAGCGGTACGGCGGGGCGGGCGCCGGCGGGGGAGCGGCCGGCGCGCCGTGGCGGTTGGCGCGGTCGCGCCGGTGGCTCCGGCGGGGCAGCGGCGGTGGGACGTCGGGGCCGGCCGAGGGGGATCGGTCGGTCGGCGGGGTGTCCACCAGGGGGTGCCCGGGGCCCGGGGGGTGTCCGGGTGCCGGTGGCCGGCCGGCTTCCTGAGGGGCGGCCGTGGGTGCGGCCGGGTGCAGGGGAGCCGCGGGGTGGCGCGGGCCGAGGGTGAACGCCGGGTCGCCGGGGCCGAGACCCGGGACGGTCGGCGGGAGGGGCTCGGTGAGCAGGGCGTTCGGCAGCAGCACCACGACCCGCACACCGCCGTACGGTGAGGGCGCGGAGCTGAGGGTGACCCGGAAGCCGTACTGCTCGGCGAGCCGGCCGACCGCCGCGAGGCCCAGCTGCGGCACCTCGCCGAGGCGGGAGACCTCCAGCGCGGAGCCGCCGGCCAGGGCGGAGGCCGCCTTGGCGACCGCCTGCTCGGGCATGCCGACGCCGCCGTCGTCGATCTCGACCACGGCGCCGTTGTGCACCGGCATCAGGGTGACGAACACCTGCGTGCTGGGCGGGGAGTAGCGGGTGGCGTTGTCGAGCAGTTCGGCCACGGCGTGGATCAGTGCCTCGGCGGCGGCGCCGACGACGGCGGTCTCGATCCGACTGCGGACGACCACCCGCTGGAAGGGCAGGATGCGCGACTGGGCGCCGCGGACCACGTCCTCCAGCGAGACCGGCTCAGGCCAGTGCCGCCCGGCCCGGGCGCCGCAGAGGACGGCCAGGGTCTGGGCGAGGCGGGCCTGTTGGGCTGCGGCGTGGTCGGCCTTGAGCAGGCCCTCCAACAGCGCCGGGTCGTCGTGGGTGCGTTCCATCTCGTCCAGCAGGGCCTGTTGGTCGTGCGCCATGACGAGGATCCGGCGGGCCACGCTGAGGAAGGCGCGCTGGGTGGAGGCGTTGAGTTCCTGTTCCTGCTGGACGGCGGCCAGTTCGCTGCCGCGCCGGGACAGTTCGGTGTTCAGCTCCTCCCGGAGGCGGGCGAGCTCGTGCTGCTGCCGGTCGTGGCGGCGGCGCTGGGTGGCGGAGACCGCGCGGTAGCGGGCGGCGGCCACGAGGGCGAGGGCGGCGAGAACGCCGGTTGCCGTTGCGCACCACTGAGTCATCGTCACGCGGCGAATTCTAGGGTGATGATCCTACGAAGGTGTGAACGGATCTCGCCAATTGACCGGATCTCGTCAATATCCCGTCAATACGGCGCCAATCCGATGTCCTTCGCCCCCGATCGGCCCTTGCTGCAGGGGGTTTCGCCGCCTGCCTGCCTTCGAGGCAGCTCGGGGCGGGGCGGCTACTGCCCTGCTGACACCCGGTGCAACAGGAGCAGCGCCACGTCGTCCGGCCGTGAGCGGCGCTCGGTGACGTTGAGGGTGAGCAGGTCGGCCAGCCGCTCCAGGGCCGGCGCCGGACCGATCCGCACCGGGCCGGCCTGCCGGGCCCAGAGCTCCAGCCCGCCGAGCATCCGCTGCACCGACTCGTCGTAGTCCTCCTCGCGGTCCTCGACCAGCCCGTCCGTGTAGACGAGCAGCGTCTCGCCGGGTGCCAGGTGGCCGACCGACAGGTGGTAGGCGGCCTCCGGGTCGACGCCCAGCGGGGGGCCGCCGGGCAGGTCCAGCTCGACGGCCCTGGCGTCGTCGGTGATCCGGACCGGGGGCGGATGCCCGGCGCGGGCCGCCCGCAGGGTGCCGTCGGCCGGGTCGAGGGTGATGTAGAGGCAGGTGGCGAAGAGGTCGGTGTCCAGGCCGGAGAGCAGCCGGCTGGTCCGGGCCAGCGTCGCGGCCGGATCGTGCCCGTCGGTGGCGTACGCCCGCAGCGCGCTGCGCAGCTGCCCCATCACGGCGGTGGCCTCGGCGTTGTGGCCCTGGACGTCGCCGATCACCAGGCCGATCCCGCCGTCCGGCAGCCGGAGCAGGTCGTACCAGTCGCCGCCGATCTGCATGCCCTCGGTGCTGGGCAGGTAGCGGGCGGCGCTGGCGATGCCGGGCAGCCGGGGCAGCGTGCGCGGCAGCATGGCGCGCTGGAGCTCGGTGGCCCGGTGGTGGTGGGTGTCGTAGAGGCGGGCGCGTTCCAGGGACTGCGCCAGGATGCCGGCGAACGCGGAGTAGAGCGTGCGGTCCTCGCGGCCGAAGACCCGCTCGGTGGCGAAGGTGATCAGGCAGGAGCCGACCTGCCGCCCCGAGGCGACCAGCGGCAGCACCGCCCAGGCGGGCGGGGTGAGCGGTCCGCCGCTGCCGTCCGGCGCGCGCCCGGTCCGGCCCGGTTCGCTGAACAGCGGGGTGGAGCGGGCCAGCGCGTGCTGCATCACGCCCTCGGAGAGGTTCGCCAGCCGGGTCAGCTCGGTGCGGCGCGGCCCGCCGTAGACGGTGTGCGAGACGGGCAGCAGCCGGCCCTCGTCCACCAGGTCGAGCACGATGCTGGCGGCGCCGAAGGCCGGGCGGGCGATGTCGGTCACCGCGGTGGTGACGTCCCGGACGGTGATCGCGCGGGACAGCGCCCGGGTGAGCGCCAGCAGCAGCGCCGAGCGGGCCCCGGCCGCGGGGGCGCCACCCGGCTCGCCGGCGGGCGGGCGTTCCTCGGGGGCGCGGGCGCGGTCCCGGTCGGCGACCAGGCCGGCGATCCGGACCGGCCGCCGGTGCACGTCCAGCATCACCTCGCCGGTCTCCTCGATCCGGACCACCCCGCCGCCCCGGCGCAGCACCCGGTAGGTGATCCGGTACGGGCCGCCGGTGGCGAGTACCTCGGCGAGGGCGGCCTGGAAGTCCGGCAGGTCCTCGGGGTGGACGATCCGGTCCAGGTCGGGGGCGGGTGCCGGGCCGCCCCCCTCCGGCAGCGGCTGGCCCGCCACCCGGTAGGCCTGGGCGTCCCAGTACGACTCGCCGGTGACCAGGTCGCGTTCGAAGGCGCCGTGCCCGGCGGAGCGGACGGCCAGCGAGAGCAGCGGGTGGGCCAGCCCGGCGGCCCGGCCGGTGTTCTCCCCGCCGGATCCGGACGGCGTTCCGACCCCGGTGCCGGGAGCGGTGCCGGGAGCGGTGCCGGTGCGGACGCCCCGCTCCACGCCGGTCCCGGCGCTGACGTGGTCGAGCAGGTGCGAGAGCCGGTGGGCGCAGGCGTCGCCGAGCGTCTCCAGGACGTCCAGGTCGCGCCGGGGGACGGTGCCCCGGTGGGCCAGCGCCAGGGCCAGTACGCCGATCGGCTCCTCGTCGACGACCATCGGCAGGGTGATGATGGCGACCATGCCGGTGCCCATGCCGGCGTTGCGGTTGGGGTAGTCGACGCTGGTGCGCTCAGGGCTGAGCAGATAGGGCCGGCGCAGCCTGAGCGCCATCGCGGCGGGCAGGTCGCTCGCCGGGTCGACCACGTTGTACCGCTCGTGGGCCCACTCGGGCAGGCCGTGGGAGGCGGTGAGCCGGAGCATGCCGGCGGAGTCCAGCAGGTAGAGCGCGGACCCCTCACCGGTGATCCAGCCGGGGCCCTCGGCGAGGATCGTGCCGAGCAGTTCGGCGGCGCTGGTGCAGCCGAGCAGTAAGCGGACGCAGCGCATGGCGCTGCGCGCGGTGGGGCTGCTGCGCGGCGTCCGGCTCTCGTCCTCGGAGGGGGGAAGCCACGGCGAGGTCAGGTCCATGGGATCCCCGGCCTTTCCGTTGCCTTCTCGGATGGTGCCTTATCGGCCACTCAATTCTTAATACCTTATTTCGTATGCCGGTGAATGGTGAGGTGGGCGGCACGCTCCGCCGGGACGGGGGCACGGCGGACCGGCCGGGACGGATGTGCGGCACCGGGCGGAGGTCGAGTAGGATCTGCGAGCGGCGAGGGCCTATAGCTCAGACGGTTAGAGCGCTTCCCTGATAAGGAAGAGGCCACAGGTTCAAGTCCTGTTAGGCCCACCACCGCGAAGGGCCCGGAGCGATCCCGCTCCGGGCCCTTCGGCGTTTCCGCCGCCTCCTCGCGCAGCTGGGCGGCTCAGGCTCCGGGCCAGTCGCGGAGGCCGTGGGTGAGCACGGTGATCAGGCGGTCCTGGGTGTCGCCGAGGTCCTCGGCGAGCTGGAACGCGCCGCCGATGGAGAGCGAGGCGAAGCCGTGGGCCACCGAGCGGACGGCGCGGGCGGCGTGGATGGCCTCGGACCCGGAGAGCCCGTACTCGCGCAGCACCGCGATGATCACGCCGACCAGTCGCGTGGCCGCCCGGGTGAGGTCGTCGTCCGGCTGCGGGGCCTGCGGGAGCGCGTTGTAGCGGTGCGGGTGTTCGGTGGCGTACGCGTGGTAGGCGCGCAGGACGGCGGCGACGGCGTCGTCCCCGCCGCGGCCGAGGGCGGCCTCGGCGAGCCGGTCGGCCAGCTCCTCGGTGACCCGGACGGCGATCAGCCGCCGCAGTTCGGCAAGGCCGCCGCTGACGTGCTTGTACAGCGAGGGCGTGGCCACGTTGGCCCGCACGGCGACGGCGGCGAGGGTGAGGCCCTCGGGGCCCTGCTCGTCGATGAGGGCGAGGGCGTGGCCGACGACCTGCTCGGGGGTGAGTCCTACTCGGGGCATGGGGACGGTTCTCCGTGGTTCCGGTTCCGGGGTGTCGGGAGGCTCGGGCCGGCTCGGCAAGCCCGGCCCGGTGTGGCTCAGGCCCGGTGCGGCTCAGGCCCGGTTCGGCTCGGGCTCGGCCCGGTGCGGCTCAGGCCAGCTCGGCGAGGAACGGCAGCAGCGCGTCGGCGGTGGCCTGCGGGTGGTCGGCCATCGGGTAGTGGCCGGCGTCCTCGATCATCACCTTGCGGGCGCGCAGCGCGGCGGCCTGCCGGTCGGCGACCAGCTCCGGCTTGGGGAAGTCGGGGTCCTTGCTGCCCATGACGACCAGCGCCGGGCACCGCACGGCGGCGGTCCAGCCGACGGGCGCGGAGTCCCCGTGGACCTGGCCGCGGGTGGCGGCCTTGCGGCCGGGCGTGCGCATCGCGGCGACCAGCCCGTCCACGTACGCGTCGAAGTCGGCCGGCTTGGCGGTGGGGTAGGCCATCCTCCGGTGGTAGAGGCCCCAGAACGCGGGGGAGTGCACCAGCAGCGTGCCCATCACGGCGAACATCGCGCGCTGCAGGGCGTTCGGCGGCAGGTTCTCGACGAAGGCGTCCAGCAGGACGATCCCGGCGACCCGCTCGGGCGCGTCCCCGGCGGCCTTGACGACGGTGGCGCCGGTGTACGAGTTGCCGGCGAGGACGGCGCGCTCGATGCCGAGGTGGTCGAGCAGGGCGAGGACGTCGGTGGCGATCGCGGCCGGCGAGTAGTCGTCCCAGGCGATCGAGGACTCGCCGAAGCCGCGCAGGTCCATCGTGATCACCCGGTGGCCGGCGGCGATCAGCAGCGGGCGCAGGTGGCGGTAGGCGGCCCGGCTGTCGAGCATCCCGGGGAGCAGGACGACGGGGGCGCCGTCGCCCTGCTCGGTGTCGTCGTAGGCGAGCCGGCCGCCGGGGACGTCGAGGTACCGGGTGGTGGGGGCGGTGGTGCCGGGCATGGGGGCCTCCTCGGTCCGCCGGAACGGTCATCGGCGGTTGTGCCGATAGCCATAAAGCTAAGGCTAATAGCCTTAGCCGTCAAGCGGTCGACGGCAGCCGCGTCCGAGGGGTGGTCGGGAGGTGGCGTCAGACCCCCTCCACCTTGAACGGGTCGTGCTCCGCCAGCAGCTTCTCCAGGCGGGCCTGGTCCACCCGGGTGACGATCTCGTTGGTCTCCTGCTTGTCGCGGATCACCTTGGCCAGGGTGAACGAGGAGGTGACGGTGTAGAGCAGGCCGATCCCGAGGAAGGCCCGGGTCCAGCCGCCCACCGGGAGGTAGGCGATCCCGACCGCCAGGGTGCTGGCGGAGAGTGCGAAGGAGAGCACGGCCTGGACGTAGTACGCGGCCGTGGTGCGTGACTGCATCGGTGCGTTCATGGCGCCAGGATGGCCGTGCCGGCCAGGCCGCACATGAGTAGAAGTACTCAGATGGGGGGTCGTTCGTTGACGTCCAATCACGTTCGGTGGTGTCAGTAGTCGTCAGTTGTCGCCAAACGCCCCAAAACGCCCATCAGGTCACGTAGTGTCCGGACTGTATCCGGATGCCCCGGACGGATGGCTTGGAATCAGGGGCTCCTAGGATTAACGTTTGATAACGCAGCGCGGTCCGCAACGCCGTACCCAGACGGCACCGTGCGCCGTCGCCTAATCCCACCGGCCGGCCTCCGGGCAGGTCAGGGAGCCGGGGAACCACGTTCCTTGGGGTGAATCGGCCGGGCCCAGGCCCAGCCGTAGGAGACCTTCCTGCTCCGAACCCGTCAGCTAACCCGGTAGGCGCGAAGGAAGGAAAGGAGCGCGCCTCCGTGGCGTCGACGCACTCTCCGGCACACCTGCCCGGCTCCCCCGCCGGCACCCAGCTGCTCGACCACCCGTGGCCGCCCGCCCACCCCGGCGAGTACGGCGGGCCCTCCGACGAGGCCGCCCCGCAGGCCGCCGAGGCCAGCCGGCACCGGATGCCGCGTCAGACCCGCGGGACGGCGCCACTGCTCGGCGTCACCGCCGTCGCCGCCACCCTGGGCGCCACCGGCTTCGCCTCCGCGACCCCGGCCGCCGCGCCCGCCGTCGAGGCCCCCGACGAGACCCCGGTCGCCCTCAGCGCCGACCCCGGCCTCGCGCTCGCCGCCCGGATCCAGCAGCAGGCCGACAGCCAGCGCACCGCCGCCGAGGAGACCGCCCGGCTCCAGGCCGCCAAGGAGGCCGAGACCAAGCGCGCCGCCCAGCAGCAGGAGGCCAAGCGGGCCGCCGAGGAGGCCGAGAAGGCCAAGCTCGCCGCCATCAACCTGCCGGTGCGCGACTACAACCTCTCCGCCCACTACGGCCAGAGCGCCTCGTACTGGGCCCACCTGCACACCGGCCTGGACTTCGCCGCGGACACCGGCACCCCGGTCTACGCGGTCGGCCAGGGCACCGTCACCTCGGCCGGCTGGGCCGGCTCCTACGGCTACCGGATCGTCGAGACGCTGCCCGACGGCACCGAGATCTGGTACTGCCACCTCTCCTCGATCATCAAGGGCTCCGGCAAGGTCGTCCCCGGCCAGCAGCTCGGCAAGGTCGGCGCCACCGGCAACGTCACCGGCCCGCACCTGCACCTGGAGGTCCGCCCCGGCGGCGGCGCCCCGGTCGACCCGGAGACCTGGTTCGAGCAGCGCGGCATCACCCCCTGACGCACCGCACCCCCTGACGCACCGCGAGGAGAGGGCGCCCCGGCCGGGGCGCCCTCCCGCGTCTCACTCCGCCGGCAGCTGCGCCAGGTACGCGTCGATCTCCTCCTGACCCGGCTCCGGCGCGAGGTCCGGGAACTCCGCCACCAGCAGCCGCGGCAGCCCCGGCACCGTCCACTCGCCGAACAGGTCCAGCGCCGCCTCGACCGCCGCCTCCTCGAACGCCCCGAAGTCCCCGGCCAGCTCGTCCGGCATCGGGCGCCCCAGCGCCGTCAGCTCCGCCAGATTGCGGTAGCTGCGCCGCATCAGGCCCTGCTCCAGCAGCCGCCGCGCACCGTCCGTCGCCATCCCGACCGAGAGCACCCGGGTCGCGCCCCAGCCCTCCTCGTCCGCCTCGTCCAGCCACCCGGCCGGCGCCAGCGCCTCGAACGCGGCCCGCCGGTCCTCCTCCGCGAGCTCCCGGAACGCCGCCAGCCACTCCCGCACCGCCGCCTCGTCGGCGAGGTCCACGTCGTGCGCGCACAGCAGCACCGCGTACAGCCGGGGCCAGGTCACCAGGTCGGCCCGGCGCAGCAGCCCGGCCGCCACCTCGCCCTGCCACTCGGCCTCCGCGTGCAGCCGCTCCTGCCGCTTGGCGTTGAGCCGCTTCGACGCCCGCTGGTGGTCGATCAGCAGCCGTACCGCCTCTCCGTACGCCAGCGGGTCCTGCTCCGGCGCGGGCTGGACGTACAGGTGGAGCCGCTCGTACAGCAGCTGCTCCACGGCATCCGAGGTCAGCTCCGGCCAGCCGTCGTGCATCCTGCTCTCGCCCAGCTCCAGCAGCGCCAGCACCGCCCGCAGCGGGGACTCGGCCACCGGCGCGCGGCCCTCGGCCTCCGCCCAGGCGAGCAGGTCGGCGGCCTTGGTGCGCGGGGCGAGCCGCAGGTCTTCTTCTTCCATGTCACGTACGGTAACCGGAAAGCCCCGGGTAGGGTCGGCAGACATGGTCCCCGTCCGACTCACCGGCCCCCGCCTGGCCATCCGCGAGTTCCACCACACGCCGGGCGACATCGACGCGCTGCACGCGATCTTCGGCGACCCGGAGGCCACCCGCTACCTGCCCTTCGAGCCGCGCGACCGCGAGGACTGCGCCGACCAGATCGAGCAGTACCTGGAGGAGGCCCTCCAGGACGAACGGACGGTCTACCGGCTCGCCGTCACCCGGCACGCCGACGCGGCCGACCCGGCCGACGCCACCCCGATCGGCAACGCCGCCCTCACCCTCGGCAGCCACCGCTCCGCCTGCCTCGGCTACGCGCTGCGCCCCGACGCCTGGGGCAACGGCTACGCGGGCGAGATCACCGGGCTGCTCTGCGCGTTCGCGTTCGGGCCGCTCGGCCTGCACCGGCTGGCCGCCCGGGTGGACGTGGCCAACGACGCCTCCGCCCGAGTGCTCACCCGGGCCGGCTTCCAGCAGGAGGGCCGGGTGCGCCACCACGTGTACCTGCGCGGCGCCTGGCACGACTCCTTCCAGTACTCCCTGCTCGCCGACGAGTGGCCGCCGCTGCTCGCCGACGAGTGGCCGCCGCGCCGAGCACGGGGGACGACCGGGGGTTAACCCCACCCCCGCCTCGCCGGGGAGCCGGATGTCCGCCCGGCCCGCCGTTTGACATGGTTGAGCCATCAGCCCGACCGGCACCGCCGCAGACCCGAGGACCGAGGCCCAGGCCATGAGCACCAGCGAGAGCATGCAGCGCAGCGAGTACGACCGGTACGAGGGCGTCCGCCGCACCCAGGAGCCGCCGTACGCCTGGCGGGCCCCGTTCTCCTCCTACTTCTACCGGGAGCTGGGCTTCGCCCTCGGCGGCCTGCCCGTCGCCCTCATCGGTTTCACCTTCGCCGTCACCGTGTTCTGCTTCGGCCTCGGCACCTTCCTCACCGTCCTCGGCCTCCCGGTCCTGGCCGGGCTGACCAGCGGCGCGCGCGGCCTCGGCCGGCTGGAGCGGGCCCGGACCCGCTCCATGCTGGCGCTCGACGTGCCCGGACCGGCGCCGGTGCGGGTGGTGCGCCCCGGGGCCTGGGGCGCGATCACCGCGCGGCTGGCGGACGCCGCCGGCTGGAAGGCCGTGCTCTACCAGGTGGGGATGCTCCCGTGGGCGGTGCTGAGCTTCGCGGTGTCGCTGGTCTTCCTGGTGATCGGCTGGTCGCTCGCGCTCTACCCGGTCTACCACTGGGTCTTCCCGACCTACACCGAGTGGCCCGGCTACCGGCTCTTCGACTTCTGGGACAGCCACGGGGTCGAGCACGTCTACTACGTCCAGTCGCCGCTGCAGATCGCCGGGGTCTCGCTGATCGGGCTGTTCTTCGTCTTCCTCACCCCGCAGCTGGTGCGCGGCCTGACCAACGTCAACCGCCTCGCCGTCCGGGGCCTGCTCGGCCGCTGAGCCGGGCCCGGATCCCGGATCCCGGATCCCGGTCCTTGCTCCCGGATCCTTGCCGGGGCCGCGACCGGGAGGCAGGCCCCGGCCCTTCGGCCCGCTGCCCCGCACCGGCCCCGCCCGCGCCCGGACACTCCGGATGCGGGCGGGGCCGGCCCGTGTTCGCATGGCCGAATGAGCGCCCGCGCCACCCCTGGCGACCCCGGCCCGGCGGCCGGAGTCCTCGTCACCTCACGCCCGCTGGACGAGTACTGCGGCCTCTTCGGCCTGACCCGCGCCCAGCTCGCAGCCCTCCCCGGGCCGCTGCTCGACTGCCCCGGCGGCGCGGCCGGCCTCGCCGCCGAGGCACGCGAACTCGGCTGCCACGTGATCGCCACCGACCCGGCGTACGCCCGGCCCGTCCCCGAGATCGAGGCCCGCGCGACGGCCGCCCGGGCATCGATGGCCGCCGCACTGGAGGCCCGCCCCGACCTGTACCCCGCGCCGTACTTCCACCCGTCCGGCCGCTACCTGCGCAGCTGGGACCGGGCCCGCCGGCTGTTCACCGCCGACACCGCCGCCCACCCGCAGCAGTACGTCGCCGCCGCGCTGCCCCGGCTGCCGTTCGCCGACGGCACCTTCGCCCTCACCCTCAGCGGGTATCTGATCTTCGCCTACCCGGAGCTGTTCGGCCCCGAGCGGCAGGTGGCCGCGCTGACCGAGCTGGTCCGGGTGACCGCCCCCGACGGCGAGGTCCGGGTCCACCCGCTGTGCGACGGCGCCGGCCGCCACTGCCCCCACCTCGACGGGCTGCGGCACGCCCTCGGCGAGCGCCGGATCGCCAGCGAGGTCCGCCGCCTCCCGGCCGGCGGCGCGGGCCGCCCGGGGCGCGTGCTCGTCCTCCGGGCCGCCGACCACCGCCGCCGGGCCGGCGTCAGGTAGTGGTCACTGCGGCGGTTCGGCAGGCTGCGGAGCTTCGGCCGGGCCGGTCGGCTGCGGCTCGTCGGCCGGGCCGGCCTGCTGCGGGATGACCCCCGTCGCCTCCAGCCGGGACAGTATCTTCTCCGCCAGCCAGCTCCGGTCCGAGCCGTACGGGATGCCGTCCGGCGCCACCAGCTGCCCGGCCACCGCCCCGCGCAGCTGCTGCGCCTCGGCGGCCGACAGCCGGGAGAGCAGGCCGCGGGCGGCCAGCAGCGCGTTGTACTGCTCGAAACCCGAGCGCGGGTGCTCGATCGCCTCCAGCACGCTGGGCAGGTCGGCCAGCGCCGGATCGCCCTGCATCAGCGCCAGCGCCTGGATCCGCCGGCCCTCGGAGCCGTCCGCGAACAGCTCGCGCACCTGGTTCGCGGTGAGCGCCGAACGCCGTGCCGTCGAGCGGACCTCGGCCACCACGGTCGCCGGACCGGCCGCCGTGCCCGGCGGCACTCGGCGGGCCGGCTCGTCGGCACGGTCGGCGCTGCCGCCGAGCAGGCCCAGGTGCTGCATCGCCCGCACCCGCAGGTCGTCCGCGCCCACCTTGTCGCCCCGGCGGTCGCGGTCCTGCCCGGCCAGGAAGAGGTCCAGCGCCTGGTCCGCGTCGGAGAGCACCTGCGGCAGCGTCAGCCTGGTCACCAGCCATCCGGCCAGAAAACCGGACACCAGGAAGTAGAGGACCAGCGCCGCCGAGAACGGCACCGCGCCCTCGTCCCCGCCCAGCGCGGGAGCCAGCGCCGTACCGAGCTGGTGCAGCCGCTCACCGAGCGAACCGAGCTGGGTCAGCCCGACGCCCAGCAGCACCTTGGTCAGCCAGTCCGAGACCTGCTCCAGATTGGTGTTCGGCGCGTACGAGCCGTGCGGCTCGGCGCCGGGGCCGCCGGCGCCACTGCGCACCCGTGGCACCCCGAACAGGAACCCCAGCGCACCGCCCAGCACCACCGACGCCCCGGCCACCACCAGGCCGCCGCCCAGCGCCTGCCAGACGTGCTCGCGGCCGAGCGAGAACAGCAGCAGCCCGAGCACCCCCACCCCGGGCAGCACCCCGGCCGCCCCCCGCTGCGCCGCGCGTCCGGCCGCCCCGCCCCCGGCCCGCCGGGTCGTCCCCGCCATCGCGTACCCCCTGTGCCCGTCCCGCTACGGAATCCGGGCCGACTCTAGCGCCGGAGCCGGGCGGCCGAAACGCCCCGGACCGGCCCCGGAAACGCAGACAGCCCGTGGGCTGCTCCTCCGCGCCGGCCCTGTGAGGGGCCTGGCGCCGAGGCACCGGGGATGTTCCGGTGAGCCCACGGGCCGGGTGACTGCTTGGGATTTCGCCTGCCGGAGGCCTAGGACCTCGCCCTACGCAGGCAGGGGCGGCTCTAGCGAGCAGCCACCTCACACATCCTGACGGTACTCAACCAGGATCACCTCCTTTCAGTGTGCCGCCACTGTAGGCAGCTCCCCGGAAGGAGGGCAACGGATTATTCGCGCTATTCGCGCTATTCGCGGAAGGCCCCGGACAGCAGAGGGTGGACATCAGGGGGGCGGACATGCGAAAGGCCCGGAGGACGGATCCTCCGGGCCTTTCGTGCTACTGAGTAGCGGGGACAGGATTTGAACCTGCGACCTCTGGGTTATGAGCCCAGCGAGCTACCGAGCTGCTCCACCCCGCGTCGGTGAACACAACAATACGGGGAAGTCGCCCGGATGGGAAATCGCTTCTTCAGCGGCCCCGCTCCGGGCCCTTCGCCCGGCGGGCGGCATGGCGTGCGGTGCGGGCCCGGGCCCAGGCGGCGAAGCAGATCAGGGCGGCGAAGCAGGGCACCATCAGCACCGCGTAGACCAGCAGGAACCCGTGGGTGCCGAGGTCGGCGGCGGCGTTCCAGGTGCCGTGCAGGGTCATCGCGAGCAGCAGCCCGGCGGGCGCGGCCAGGCGGGCCAGCCAGCGGCGGCCGGTGGTGAGGGTGACGGCCAGGCCCAGTCCGGTGAGCGCGGTGAACAGCGGGTGGGCGAACGGGGAGAGCAGGCCGCGCAGGACGAAGGTCTGCACCGTGCCGTCGAAGTCCCGCAGGCTGGGCGAGGCGCCCAGGCCGATGCTGTCCAGCCGCTGCTGCTGGTCGTCGGTGAAGGCGCGCCCCAGGTAGAGCGCGTTCTCGGTGAAGGCGAAGCCGCAGGCGGTGATCCCGCCGAGGACCACCCCGGCGGCCAGCGTCCGTGGCCGCGCACGGGCGCGCGGGCGGTCGTGGGTCAGCGGGTAGGGGCGCAGGTACGGCAGCGGGCGCAGGTAGGGGCGCAGCCGTCCGCGGGCGTGCGGGAGGGCGGGCCGCCGGTCGTACGGGCGGGGCGGCCGGGGGCCGGGGAGCGGGCGCAGGACGGTCGCGCAGGGGCGGTCGGCGCGGTGGCCGCGACATCGGAGCCGCTGGCCGAGCGGGAGCAGCAGGACCAGCAGCGCGGCGCCCTTGGCGCTCTCCTCGATCACCGGGGTGACCAGGTCGGCGCCCAGCATCTCGCCGAGGCTGCCCTGGTGGGCGGTCAGGTAGGTGCTGGTCCAGCCGTTGGCGAGGATGGCGGCGGTGGTCGCCGCGAAGGCGCCCCAGCCGAGGCAGAACACGGTGTGCCGCAGCGGCACCCGGGCGGTCTGGTTGAGCCAGGCGAGGCCACCGAGGACGAAGGGCAACGGGACCATCGCGAGGCCGAGGCCGACCAGCAGCCCGGTGGTCCCGGTCTGGCGGCGGACGAGGTGCAGGATCAGCACGCCGCAGCCGGCCAGGGTGAGGACGGCGGTCGCGGTCACCGAGGAGAGCGCGACCGAGCGGGCGGGGCGCGGCAGCCGGGGCAGCGCGGCCGGCGCCGGTACGGGCACGGGGACGGGCGGCCAGGGCACGGTCCGGTGGGCCCGGCGCCTCCGGGGCCCCGGGATGGCGCGGGTGCCGGCGGTGCGCGTGGGCATCGCTCGGTCGTCTTCGGCGGCCCGGACGGTGGCCCGGAACCCGCCGCCGGACGGGCTGCTCACCCGGCACAGGGTAGGCCAAGGCACCGGCCCTACGGGAGGACTCGGGACGAATCCCCCCGTCCGGGCCGGGCCGGATCACGTTCCACGGGCACCGCGGGGCCGCCGGGTCGAACGCCCGGCGGCGGTTCAGCGGCGGCGGAACAGCAGGTCGTGCACCACGTGGCCCTTGGCGATGCCGGCCCGTTCGAACTTGGTGACCGGCCGCCAGTCCGGCCGCGGCGCATACCCGGGGACGCTGCCGTCCGGGTGGTCCGCGGGCTCCAGCCAGCCGGTGCCGTCACCCTCGGGGTGCAGGTTCTCCAGCTCGGGCGAGGCCGTGAGCACCTCCAGCATCTGCTCGGCGTACGGCTCCCAGTCGGTGGCGCAGTGCACCAGGGCGCCGGGGGCCAGCCGGGGCAGCACCAGCTCCAGGAAGGACGGCTGGACCAGCCGGCGCTTGTGGTGCTTGGGCTTGGGCCACGGGTCGGCGAAGTAGACCCGCAGGCCGGCCAGGGAGGCGTCCGGGAGCATGTCGCGGAGCAGGATCACGGCGTCGCCGGCGGCGAGCCGCACGTTCTGCGAGCCGTCGCGCTCCAGCATGCCGAGCAGGTTGCCGTGGCCGGGGGTGTGGACGTCGGCGGCGAGGATGGCCGTCGCCGGGTCGGCGGCGGCCATCGCGGCGGTGGTCTCGCCCATGCCGAAGCCGATCTCCAGGGTGACCGGGAGGCCGTCGAAGAGCTGGCGCAGGTCGAGCGGGCTGCCGTCGATCGCGATGCCGTACTTCTCCCAGCCCCGGTCCAGCGCGCCCGCCTGGGCGTTGGTCATCCGGCCCCGGCGCGGCTGGAAGCTGCGGATCCGCCGCTCACTGTGCTGGGCCTCGGTGGCCCGGTGCGGGTACATCGGCGCGGGGTAGCCGGCCGGCGCGGCGGAGAGCCGGGCGGACGGCGATTGCTGGGGGATCGGGGCGGTGGCAGTCACAATCACCCGAGTCTACGGGGCCGCCGGGTACGGGCCGCAGGGCCTGTGACGCACGTGACGCGGGGCCCTCGCACCGGCTCACCCGCCCGCCTCCAGCGCGGCCAGCGCCCGGCGGGCCACCTCGCGGCCGATCGGCAGGGAGGCGGTGGCCGCCGGGGAGGGCGCGTTCAGCACGTGCACCAGGCGGCGGGTGGAGCGCGGGTCGTCCGGGTCGAAGCCGGCGAAGGCGAAGTCGTCGAGCAGCGCGCCGTCCCGGGTCACCGCCTGGGCGCGTACCCCGGCGGTGGCCGGTACCAGGTCCTCGGAGGTGACGGCCGGCAGCAGCCGTCGGACGGCGGTGGTGAACGCCCGCTTGGAGAGCGAGCGGTGCAGCTCGCCGAGCTCGTACCGCCAGTGCCGGCGGGCGATCTGCCAGGTGCCGGGGAAGGCGAGCGTGCCGGCCAGGTCGCGCGGGCGGACGGTGCGCCAGTCGTAGCCCTCGCGGGCGAGCGCGGGCACCGCGTTCGGGCCGACGTGCACGTCGCCGTGGATGCCCCGGGTCAGGTGCACGCCGAGGAAGGGGAACGCCGGGTCGGGCACCGGGTAGACCAGGCCGCGCACCAGCTCCCGGCGGTCCTTGGCGAGCTCGTAGTACTCGCCGCGGAACGGCACGATCCGCACGCCGGGGTCGTCGCCGGCCAGCCGGGCGATCCGGTCGCTGTGCAGGCCCGCGCAGTTCACCAGCACCTGGCAGCGCAGCTCCCCGGCGGAGGTCTGCACCGTCACCCCGTCGGCCCGGCGGGCGACGGCCCGCAGCTCGGTGCCGGTCCGCAGCTCCGCGCCGGCCTCGCGGGCCAGCCGGGCGTAGGTGCCGGCCACGGCGGGGAAGTCGCAGATGCCGGTGGTGCCGATGTGCAGCCCGGCGATGCCGGTGATCTCCGGCTCGTACCCGGCGATGCCGGCGCGGTCGAGCTCGGCGACCGGGATGCCGTTCTCCCGGCCGCGCTCGGCCAGCGCCTGCAGTCGCGGCAGCTCGGCCGGGTCGGTGGCGACGATCAGCTTGCCGGTCACCTCGTACGGGATGTCGTGGGTACGGCAGAACCCGACCATCTCGGCGGCACCCGCGACGGCGTAGCGGGCCTTGAGAGAGCCCGGCCGGTAGTAGACGCCGCTGTGGATGACCCCGCTGTTGCGGCCGGTCTGGTGGGCCGCGAAACCGGTCTCCTTCTCCAGCACCGCCAGTCGCAGCCCCGGCCGCTCCCGGGTCAGCGCGTACGCAGTGGAGAGCCCGACGATCCCCCCGCCCACCACCAGCACGTCGACGTCGTACGCCACCGCTCGCTCCTCGCTCCGCCCGGCCCGCCCTCCTCGCCCGCCGTCGGGCAGGAGGGGCCCCGCCCGCCGATGCTGCCACGGCGGGCGGAGCCGGTCGAGGGGGCCTCAGCGGCCCGTAGGCTCCAGCCACGGCCAGGTCGCGTCCCGCCCCGATTCCAACAGCGGGACCAGCCGGAACGCGGCGTCGCTCAGCCCGCCGAAGGTGTGCCGGTTCGCCGCGCCGCTCGGGCCGTGGCCGGGGGCGTAGCCGGCCAGGTTCCACGTGTAGACGGGCACCTCGGCCGGGACGGCGGCCAGCGGGTCGCCGTTCCAGTGGCCGGGGCCGGTCTGCTCGTCGGTGACGATGACGACCCGGTCGTGGCCGCGGTAGTGGGTGCGGACGGCCTCCGCGGTGGCGGTGCCGCCGAGGTTGCCGAAGCGCTCCAGGACGCGCAGCACCGCCTCGCCCCTGCCCACCTCGACGACCCGGCTGGTGGAGCCGAACTCGACCAGGTCCGCGTCGGCGGCCCGGACCTTCAGGGCCGTTCCGAAGATCGCCGCCGAGTCGGCCCGGTTGAGCTGGGTCTGCGCGCTCGGCCGGTCGAACATCGAGCCCGAGCGGTCGACCAGGATCAGTGTCCGGCCGGGCAGCGAGGGCACGTTGGCGAGCGAGTGGGAGAGCGCGGTCTCCAGCGCGTGCCCCCAGCGCAGCGACGGCGCGTGCCGGTACGCGGCGAGGTAGCGGAACGGGAACTGGCGGGAGCGGTGCACCTCGTCCTGGTCACTGATCCGCCGTGCGACCTCGGCCGCGACCTCGTCCGAGACGCCGGCCTGGTCGAAGTTGCGCAGGTTGCGCACCAGCGCCATCGGGCCCATGGACGGGATGACCGCCTCCCAGACGGCCGCGTCCAGCGGCCCCTGCAGCCAGCCCGCCAGCGCCTCCCAGGTGAGCCCGGCCGCGGCCAGCCGCTCGGCGCCGCCCTCGGCGGTCACCGCTGCCCGTCGCTCCTCGACGGGCAGCGCGAGCAGCTCGCGGTTGGCGGTGAGCAGCCCGTCGGACGCGGGCGGGGCGGCCTCGTCCGGCCGGTGCCGGCGGTCCAGCGCGTAGCGGAACAGCTCGCCCTGCCACGGCTTGGAGGGCTCGGGCGAGGGGTGGGTCAGCTCCAGCACGTCGCCGAAGCGGTAACCCTTGGACGCGGTGTCGTACTTGAGCAGGGAGCGGCCGTGGTAGAGCCGCCGGACGGCGTCCGCGATGCCGCGCTTGAGCGGCTTCGGCAGCGCGCGGCCGTAGCGGGACGTCCAGTAGGCGAGCAGCTCGCCGGGCTCGTCCGCGCGCTGGAGGGCGGCATCGACGGCCTGCCGGGAGAAGCCGGGTGCCTTGGCGTCCAGCCGGGCACGGGTGAACTCGGCGGCGCCGACCAGTGCGGCCGTGCGCAGGTGGGCGCCGGACCGGAGCCAGCGCAGCAGGCCGAGGGTCCACTCCGGGTCGGCGACGGCGAGTTCGCGCACCAGGGCGGTGTAGCGGTCGTCGCGGGCTCCGCCCTTCTCGTAGAAGGTGTCCTGGCCCACGAGGTTGGCCACCGCCAGCAGGAAGAGTTCGGACTTGGCGTCGCGCAGGAATCCGGTGCCGCCGTTGTGGTTGACGGTGCGCTGCCCGGTGGTGGTCACGGGCGAGCTCGGACTCGGCTTGGCTGTACGGACGTTGAAACGCGACATGGTGATATCCCCCTGCTGACTGGTGGAACGCGCAGGAGGCATGGCGAAGGAAGGGGTGCCCGAGATCGTGCCGGCCCGGCGGCCGGCGTCGGCGGAGGTGTATGCCTTGTGCTCTACCGGATTGAGCTAGCGGCCGTGCTCGCGCACGGCACGCCCGGGATTTGAACCCGGAACCGCAAGATCCGAAGTAACCCCCGCCTGCGCACCGGGCACCCCCGGCGCTCTGCCTCCCGAGATCAATGGTGGCGGCGGTGTTGTGCGGGCTCGAACCGCAGCGTCGTACCGACGCCTCACCAGGAAGTAACCGCTGCCGACGCACCGGGAGGTGCGGAAAACCTATTCAGGAATGTGGTGTCCAGAGATCGAGGACGGCTGGGGTGACGTTTAGCTGCTCTACCGGCTGAGCTACACCGGCCCGAAGGCCGATGACGGGACTCGAACCCGCGACACACTCCATTGGAAGGGAAGTAACCCCGGCCTGCGCACCTGGACGAGAGAGACCATAGCCAGGCCTCTCCCGCCCGTGCATCCGAATTACCGCCGTGCGCCGCTACGCCGGGGCGACGATCACCGTGCGCGCCCGTTCCGTCAACTCCCGTACCCGGCGCTCACCCTGGAACGGTTCGAGGCGGCGGAGCATCTCCACCACGTACTCGCGGCTGCGCTGGGAGGAGATCCGGCCGGCCACCTCGACGGCGCGTTCGCCGGCCGCGACCGCCGCGTCCAGGTTGCCGGCCTCGGCCTCGGCCATCGCGGAGACGACCAGCCGCAGCCCGTGCGAGCGGACGTAGCCCTCGGTGGGCCGGGCCAGTGCCTCGCGGGTGAACTGGCGGACCTTGGAGGGCACTCCGAGGTCGCGGAAGCATTCGGCGGCGTCGGCGGCGAGCCGGTCGTAGGCGTAGAAGTCGATCCATGCCGGATCGGGATCCCCAGCGCGAGCCCGTTCGAGTGCGCTCTCCGCCGCGCCGAGCGCCGTCGCGCACGCCGCCGCATTGCGGGCCTTGGCCTGGGCCCGTGCCTCGACCAGGTGGAAGAAGCTCATGGTGCGGGTGGTGGCCAGCCCCCGGTTGCGCTCCAGTGCGGCCTGGGCGAGGTCGACCGCCTCCTCGGCGAAGCCCCGGTAGCCGGCCTGCAGGCTCATCGAGGCCAGCACGTAGCCGCCGAGGGGCACGTCGGCGGCGGCCCTGGCCAGCCGCAGCGCCTGGATGTAGTAGCGCTGGGCGGCCTCGTGCTGGCCGGTGTCGAACGCCATCCACCCGGCCAGCCGCGTGAGTTCGGCGGTCGCGCCGAACAGCGCCCGGCCGACCGCGTCGCTGTACGAGGCGAGCAGCAGCGGCGCCGCCTCCACCCGCAGGCACTCCGGGACCATCGAGGAACGCCAGTCCCCGCCGCCGTACTTGGAGTCCCAGCGGCGGGCCTCCTGGGCGGCCTCGCGGAGCTTGGCGGCGTCCGAGTGGCCGACCCGGTACGAGCTCGCGTCGGCGGGCGTGCGCGGCGCCTCGCGGGCCACCGAGCCGTCCGCCGGGGTGATCAGCCAGCGGGAGACGGGAGTTGCGTACGCGGCGACCGAGAAGGTGCCGGCCAGGCTGTCGCTCCAGCGGCCGCCGCCGGGGCCGCGCCGCAGGTCGAGGTCGACCCGCCAGAGGTCGGTGGCCGAGCGGACCGCCTCGGAGACCTCGCGCGGGAAGGCCAGGCCGAGTTCGGGTGCCGGGTCGGTGTCGCCGAGGCCGATCTCCTCCAGCGGCACCGGCCGGCCGAGCTTGCCGCCGATCGCGGTGGCGATCAGGTGCGGGACGGGGCCCTGCGGGACCATGCCCTTGCTGACCCAGCGGGCCACCGAGGTCTTGTCGTAGCGCAGTGTCAGTCCGCGTTGGGCGCCGAGGTCGTTGACCCGGCGGGCCAGGCCGGCGTTGCTGATCTGCGCGAGGGTCAGGAGCGTGCCGAGCCGTTCGTTCGGTCCTCGTGGGCTGACGGTCATGGTGGCGGCGGCACCTCCTGCGGCCTTGTGCGCGGGGCCCGGGCGGCACCGGGCCGTAGCTGCTGTACCTAGAGTAGTCGGACGCGTTCCGAGGGTTAAGAGGCCGCATTCCGGATGGCGGGATCGCGCACCCGGTGGCGGCCGGCGGGTGGTCCGGCGGGGTTGGTCCGGACCGTCCGGAACCGGCCGCGGGTGGTGGGTCCGGCCGCGCGCCGGAGCGTTGTGCTCCGGTCCCGTGTCGATGTGCGCCCGGCCGTGCCCCCTGGCCCGACCGGCTGGTCGGCGATTCGCTGGTGGTCGTGGGTCGGCCCGCCGTCGAGGACCCGGCGGGCCGGGGGATGCCGCCGTCTCAATCCCCGCGGACGGTGGCGGAGTCCGGGAGGGCATGCGGATGCCCTCCCGGGCCGAACGACGCCTTTCGGCCATCCTGCGATGGCCATGACAAGGCGGCCGTGAGGGCGGTCCGGGCCATGGAGGGGGAGGCCCGGCCCGCCCGGCGGGAGCCGCGGAGCCGCTCGGCATGGCAAGCGGAGCGGCCCGGCAGTGCAGCCGGGTGCAGCCCGGCGCCACGAAATCGGAAACGCCAACTCCGGTCACGGGACGGCGAACCGGTGGCACGATGTCTCCTGACGGCGCGCCGGATCCATTGCGGGCAGCCGCCGCGGCGCGCCATGGGCTGGCAAGGGGCTGCCCGGCGGCGGACGCGCCGCACGGCGGCAGGTCCTCGTCCGGTGGAGGCGCGATGCGGTGGCTGACGGGCTGGAGCACGGGCGCGCCCCGGGCGGGCGCCCCGGCGCACGAGGCGCCCGATGCGGTGGCACCGATTGCCGCGCGCCCCCTCTGGACCGGCCCCAATCCGCTCTGGGCGGTCGGCGACTGGCGGCCCGGGGAGATCCGCCTCGTCACCCTCCGCCCCGGCGTCCGCGCCACGGTCACCACCGGTCCGGCCGGCCCCGACCCCGTCGAGGACACCCCCGCCACCACCCGGCTCGCCGTCCTCGGCCACTGCGGCGCCTCCGACGCCGAACTGGCCGCCGGCCTCGCCGCCGCCCGCGGCGGCGCCGTCCGCCACCTCACCTCCTGGCCCGGCAGCTACACCGTCGTGCTGCGCACCGGCACCCGGTCCACCGTGCTGCTCACCGATCTCGCCGGCGCCCAGCCCGTCTTCCACACCCCCTGGGCCGGTGGCACCGCGTACGCGACGGCCGCCCTCCCGCTGGCCGACCTGGTCGGCGCGCCCCTCGACACCGGCCACCTCGCCGCCCGGCTCGCCTGCCCCGAGTCCCCGGAGGCGCTCGGCACCGGCACCCCGTACCTCGGCGTCCGGCAGGTGCCGCCCGGCCACGCGCTGGCGATCCGCGGCGGCCACCCCTACCTCTCGGCGTACGACGAACCCGCCGGCGCGGCGCAGCAGCGCGGCGAGGCGCCGGCCGTCCGCGAACTCACCCGTGCCCTGCTGGAGTCGGTCCGCTCGCGGGTCCGTACCCCCGCGCCCGGCTCCGGCTCCGGCCCCGGCTCCGGGCGCGGGAGCGGGGACGGCGGCCGGGCCCGGCTGGGCGTCGACCTCTCGTACGGGACGGCGTCCGCCACCGTCGCCCTGCTCGCCGCCGCCGTGCCGCTCGCCCCGGTGCCGGGTGCGGGCATCCCCGCCCACGGGGCACCGCTGGTCCGGGGAGCGCAGACCGGCGAGGGCGCCCGGAGCGGGGCCGTGAAGGGCTCCTGGGCCCGCCCGTCCGCCCGGACACCGTCCGCCCCCGAGCAACTGGCCGCCGTCACCCTCGGCGAGACCGAGACGCCGGCCACCCTCGCGCTCGCCCCTGATCTGCCCCGGCTGCGGCACACCGTGCTCGCCCCCGGCCCCGGCACCCTCCCGTACGCGGACCTGCGGGCCGACCCGCAGGCCGGCCGGCTCACCGACGAACCGGGCCCCGAACTGGTGGCCGCCGCCCGGGCCGAGGCCCGCTTCGACGCCGGCGGCACCGACCATCTGACCGGCTACGGCGCCCGCCAGGTCCTCGACGGGCACCCGGCCCGGCTCGCCGATCTGGTCCGGGCCGGGCGCCCGCGCGAACTGCTGCCCCCGGTGGCCGCGCTGGCCGGCGCCGACCGCGCCGCCGTCGGCGTCCTGGCCGGTGCGCTGCGAACCCCGCTCACCGTGGTCCGGGCCGCCCACCGGCTCTCGCGGATCCGCTACGCCGAGGCGCTCGACGACGCCGCGGTGAAGCTGACACTCCGGCACGTCCCGGACGGTGGCGGGACGGCCGGCGCGCGTTCGGCGGACGACCTGGCCTGGTGCGTCCCCGGTCCGGCGGCCCGCTGGCTCTCCGACGAGGCGCTCTCCGCGGTCGCCCTGCGGCTGCGGCTGGCGGCGCGCGAACCGGCGCCCGCCGAACTGCCCGGCGCGCGCCGGGCCCGGCACGCCCTGCACCGATACGCGCGCGGGTTCCGCACGCTGGTGCACGTCGCCGAGCAGCCCGGCCAGCGGCTGCACGCGCCGTTCCTGGACAACCAGGTGGTCCGCGCGGCCCGCCTGCTGCCCGACGACGTCCGGCTCCAGCCCGGCGCCCGGCCCGCCCTGCTGCACGCCGTGCTCACCGGCGCCGGCCGCACCGACCTGCCGTCCGACTGGGGCCGCAGCCCCCGCCCCGACCGCACCGCCCCCGCCCGGGCCGGCCTGCGGCTCGCCGCGGACGGTCTCGCCGAACTGTTCGACGCCCCGCTGCTCGCCGAGGCGGGCCTGATCGACCTCCCCGCCGTCCGCGCCGGCCTGGCCCGCTCCGCCGACCCGTCCGCCCCGCTGCCGCCCGGCACCCTGGCGGGCCTCGCCGAACTGGTCGCCACCGAGCTCTGGCTGCGCCGCGTCCGTGCCCGCCGCCACGGTGCCTGCTGGACCGGCCTCCCCCTCGCCCAGCGCACCGCGCTCGCCCCGGCCCGCTTCGCCTGACTACCCCGGCTCGCCTCGCCCGACCCGCAGGAGCACGGCGGGGCGCGGGCCCGTTGTGAAGGCCCGGCTGTGAAGGCCCGGCGCGGCTCGCCCGTCCGGATGGGCGGTGCGGGCAATCATGGCGCCATCCCGTCCCGTCCGTCCCGCAACCGTGGAGGCCGTGGTGACCAGCGCCAGCCCGGATCCGTCCGTTCCCGTCGTCCTGTCGGTGCTCGGCCGGCCGCCGACGGGTCGCCCGCCCGGGGTGCTGGCGGCGTGCGACGGTTCGGACGGCTCGCTCTGGGCGCTGGACCGGGCGATGACCGAGGCGGAGCGGTTCGGCCTGCCGCTGTACGTGCTCGCGGTGGTCAACCCGGCACCGGCCGGGTACCCGCCGGGGATGGCCGAACTGGTGCAGGAGAGCGTCGAGACGCTGGTCGAGAGCATGGCGGACGGCCTGCGCCGCTCGGTGGCCGCCGTGCAGCGGGCCCGGATCCGGCGGTACGAGGGGGAGCTGTCGCTGCACGTGGTGCTCGGCAACGTGATCGAGGTGCTGCTCGCCGCCTCGGCCCGGCAGCACACGCTGGTGCTCGGCACCCGCGGCAACGGCGGCTACGCCCGGCTGCTGCTGGGCTCGGTCAGCTCGGCGGCGGTCCACCACGCGATCTGCCCGGTCCTGGTCGTCCCCGCACCGCCGAACCCCTGACCGCCCCGGTGGGGATCGGCCTGCCGGGAATGTCCCGAGATGGTTCATCGTTCACCTATCTCGCAACCGATCCTCCCCACCCCTGGAGAACCTCCGTCATGAAGGTCGAGATCTACTCCGACATCGCCTGCCCCTGGTGCTACATAGGCAAGCGCCGCTTCGAGGAGGCGCTCGACGGCTTCGCGGGCAAGGAGGACGTCGAGGTGGTCTACCGGCCGTACCAGCTGGTGCCGGACGCGCCGGCCACGGCGAGCCCGCACCGCGCCTGGCTGGCCGAGCGCTACGGCCCGCAGTCCGTCGCGATGGACGCCCGGGTGACCGAGCTGGGCCGTGCCGAGGGCATCACCTACGACTTCGACGCCGCGCTGCACGCCAACACCTTCCTCGGCCACCGGTTGCTCCACCTCGCCGAGACCGAGTACGGCGCGGCCGTCCAGGGCCGGCTGAAGGAGGCGCTGCTCAAGGCGCACTTCACCGACGGTGTGGACGTCGGCGACCGCGCGGCGCTCGCCGAGGTCGCCGTCGCGGCCGGCCTGGACCGCGACCGGGTGGCGTCCTACCTGGCGGGCGACGAGGGCACCGCCGAGGTCCGCGCGCAGCTGGCCGAGGCCCGCGAGCTGGGCATCACCGCCGTGCCGACCTTCGTCTTCGAGGGCAAGTGGGCGGTCCAGGGCGGCCAGGAGGCCGAGACCTTCCGCAAGGTGCTGGAGCAGGTCGCCACCGAGATCGGCGAGCGGCGTCCGGCGCCGGTGCAGGTCGCCCCGGCAGGCGAGGCCTGCGCGGACGGCTCCTGCGCGATCTGACCGGCCCGCAGCCCACCGCGGGCGCCGGCTGTCCGAAAGAGCACCACGAGCAAGCCCCCCGAGGCCCGCTTCACCGCGTCAGACGCACCTGAAGCGGGCCTCGGCCCAGTCCGCCGCGTTCAGCAGCGACCAGACGCCGTGTGCCGGGGTGACCACCAGCCGGATCGACTGCTGCCCGTCCAACGGCACGTGCACCGGCACCGCGTCGTCCCCCGTGGCCAGGACAGGCGACTTCCAGAGCGTGCGACCGTCGCCGCCCTGCACGGAGAAGATCACGCCGCCGGGCGAGGCGGTGATGTCGTCCACCCCGGCCAGCGCGTCGAAGGACGTGCAGCTGCGGTTGAGGTCGATCTGCGTACTGGCGGGCGCGTGCACGGTGATGCCGTGCGCGTGCCGGGTGCCGCCGATCGAGACGCTGTCGCGCTGCCAGAACCAGTCGCTGCCCTTCTGCCGGATGCTCGGGCCCGGCGTCGGCACCCGGTTGTTGCCGGGCTTGTGCACCGGCAGGTCGTCGGCCCAGAAGTCGGTCGGGGCCGGCGGTGTCGGTTTCGGCGGTGTCGGTTTCGGCGGGGTCGGCACCGGCGGGAGCGTCGGGGTGGGCACCACGGGCACGTCCGGCGTGGGCACCGGCGGCACGACCGGCGTCGGCACCTCCGGGACGGGGGGCTTCGGCGGCTGGGGCTTCGGCGTCGGTGCGGTGGTCGGTGTGGGCGTCGGCGACGGCGGGCGCGGGGCCGGCGCGGGTGGCGGCGGCACGGCCTTGGCCGCCGGGCTCGGCGGGGCCTTCGGGGACGGCGTGGCGGACGGGCTCGGCGCAGGCTCCTCCGTCGACGCCGGCGCGGCGCTGCTCGGGGCCGGGCGCGGCGGCGCTGGTGGGGCCGGCGGCGGCGCGGGCACAGCGGGGGATGAGGCCGGGGGAGCGGCCAGCGGGGGCTTCGGTTCGGTCCCGCCGGTCAGCGCGTACGCGGCGACGGCGGCCGCGGCCACCGCGACGGCGGCGGCGATCCCGGCCTTGGCCGCGGCGCCCAGCCCCTCACCGACCGCCGCACCGACGGCCCCGCTCCCGGAACCCGCCGTACCACCGGCGGCCCCGCCGGCCGTCGCGCCGGCCGTCGCACCTCCCGTGGCCGCCGACGTGGCCGCCGCCGTTCCGGCCGCCGCACCGCCGACCGCCGCCGCCCCGCCCACGGCGGCCGCGGCGGCGCTGAAGCCACCCACACCGACCCAGACCAGCACACCGCCGGGTAGCAGCACGCGCAGACCGTGGTTGATCTCGGACAGTTCCAGGCAGGCGGCCGTGCACCGGTCGCACTCCTTCAGATGCCGGCCGACCTCGGCCGACGCCCGCTTGCGCAGCGAGCCGCGCGCGTACGCGCCGAGCCGGTTGGCGTACGCCTCGCAGGCCCGGTCCTGGCTGCCCGAGACGTGGGCCTGGAGGAACCCCGCGGCCAGCCGGTCACGCGCCCGGTGCGCCTGGACGGCGGTGGCGTTGGCGGTCTTGCCGAGCATCACCGCGACGGTCTTCGGGGACTCCCGCTCGACCTCGGTGTGCCAGAGCACCACCCGGTCGTCCTCGGGCAGTTCGGCGTAGGCCTGCATCACCATGCGCTGGTCGGCCATCGCCATCGCCCAGGCGTCGGCCCCCGGGTCGGCCAGGTCGAGGTCGACGGTGGCGGCCGAGGTCTGCGCGAACGCGCCGAAGTCGTCGACGAGTTGCTCGCGCCGCTCGCTGCGGGTCCAGGCGGCGGCGACGTTGCGCACCGCGGTCAGCAGGTAGGCGCGGACGGCGAACTCCGGCCCCTTGCCCGCCTTGAGCGCCTGAAGGGTCCGGGCGAACACCTCGCCAGCGAGGTCCTCGGCGGTGAAGCTGTCCCGGCAGCAGGTCCGCGCGTAGCGGCGCACCGAGTCGGCGTGCCGGCGGTAGATCTCCTCGTACGCGGCGTCGTCGCCCGCCCGGACGAGGGCGGTCAACTCGGCGTCGGAGGGCGGGCGCTCGCCGTCCACCGGGTCGGCGGGGGCGGGTACGGTCGGGCGGGCGGGGACGCCGTCGCCGACGAAGGCCTCGGGGGCGACACCGCCCCGGCCGGCCGGGGCCTGGCCGGGGACGCGGGTGGGCGGGAGCGCGGCGGCGGACGCGGAGAGCGATTCGCGGCTGGGCATGCCGGCCTGGTCCGGCACCTGTCCGGGATTCCCGGGATTCCCCTGGGCCCCCTGGTGTCCGCTCCCTTGGTGTCCTGCCCCCTGGCGTCCGGACCGCTGGTGCCCCGGATGCGACGGCCCGGTCCGCCCCGGCAGGGCGCCGGGCGTGTGCCCCGACGCGTGACCGGGCGAACCGACGCTCGGACCGTCAGCCGCGCTCTGCGGCCCGCCCGTGCCGGACCGGCCGAAGTCGAGGCCGTAGCCGTAGTCGTTCTGTTCCTCGGCGCTCACAACGGACCCCAGATTCCACGACAGCCCCCGTAGTGTGGCAGGGCGCGCGGGAGTGCGTGGGCGCACGATTCCCCGTCGTACGGCGCCGAGTGCGCACGAACGGCGCGCATCGGGACATTGGCTCCAACCACGGGCAAAGGATGGCATAGCGCAGAGTTGGGCGGTAGCCGGACCGCCGTGACCCACTCTTCCGAGGGGCCGTCGCGGATGTGTTCGGCCCCGGCCCGGCGCCGGGGAAAACGGCGGCCGAACGGGGCGCGCGCCCCAATCGCGCGCGCCGGTCCGACGCCCAACTCACCCGCCCGAAAGGGGCGTACGCCCTCCGCACGCCTGAGCTCAGCGCGCCCGCAGGCCGTCCAGCAGGATCTGCAGCAGCCTGTCGGCCGGGCCCTCGGCAAGCTGACCGCCCGTCTGCCGGGCACCCGTCGCGGGTGAACCGCCCTCCGGGGCCGCCGCCGAGGCGTGCGCAGGCTCTCCCGCCACCGCGCGCGTGGCGTGCACCGGCACCGAGGCGGTCAGCACCAGCACCACGTCCGCCACCGTCACCCCGGGGCGCAGCTCGCCCGCCGCACCCGCCCGGGCCACCAGCGCGGCCAGCAGCTGCAGCAGCAGCCGCGGGTCCGCATCGGCCGGCGCCGGCTCCCCGACGCCCTGCTGCGCCCCGGCAGCGGCCGGTCCGGTGCCGTGCGCTCGTGCGCCGGATGGCTCGAACCGGCCCCCGAGGAGCCCGCCCGCCCCCGCCGGATCGCCGAAACGCTGCCCGGGCACCCGGCCCAGCTCCTCCGCGTACCGGAAGGCCTCCGGCGGCAGCAGCCGCCCGGCACCCGTGGACACCGCCCGCGCCAGATAACCGGCCAGCGACTCCCAGGCGCCCCCGCCGCCGTACAGCGACTCGCGCGCCTGGGTGGTCAGCCAGGCCACCTCCTCGGCGGCGATCCGCTGGACCAGCACCTCCTTGCTCGGGAAGCGCCGGTACACGGTGCCGACCCCGACCCCGGCCCGGCGCGCGACCTCCTCCATCGGGGCGCCGTAGCCGAACTCGCCGAACACCTCGCGGGCCGCACGCAGCACGCTCTCCAGATTCCGCCGGGCGTCCACCCGCAGCCGGGCCCCGGGCGCGGGCCCGCCACCGCCCCGCGGCGGCTCGGCCCGGTACGGCACCCCGGCGTACGCCATCCCGGCCTGCGCCGGAAGGTCCGCGGGGCCGCGCTGCTCCGGCACTACACCCTGGACGGCACGCGGTGCGTCCCGCCCCAACAGTCGATCCTGCTCCATCATCCCAACTCTCCCCCGCAGGCGCCCGATCCCGGACCCTGTCGTCGCCCGCCCCTGCACCCCCCGGTGCAGCTCCGTCTGTTGTCAGAAATGACCCGATGACCCATCGCTCGTGCCGGTCGTGCCGCTCGCTCTGCCCAGGTGGTGCCCGACCACGATCGCCGGACGCACATGTCCGACCGCATACGCATGAAGACCACACGTTCGAGGCCTCGCCCGGGACTACCCTTCCCCGGATCACGCTCCCGCAGTCGGGTTGCTCCCGCCAACGCTGGAACTGGCCGTAATGGCCGCTCCACGGTGCGTCGCCGCCGGTTGACATGGCGATGGCCGCTCCGACACGCAATCCGACCATAGTTCACGGCCATTGAAAGCCGAAAGTGCGTCAGAAACTCGCCCCGGCAGCACATCCGGCCCCACCTGTCCACTCCCGCCCCAACTGCCTCGGTACGGACTGTGGACAAGAGGGCCCCCGACGGTCCTTCATGGAGGGCGTGGTGGGGGGTGCCCCGGCCGACGGGGCCGGGGGAAAGGTCACTTCGGCAGGAGGTGCGCTATCAGGATCCTGATCGTCGGGGGCGGCTGCGCCGGGATGTCCGCCGCGCTGCATCTCCAGCGCGGCCTGCGCGAGCGGCTACGCCGCGGCGACGTGGAGATCACCGTGGTCGAACCGCAGTCCTACCTGACCTACCACCCGCTGCTCGCCGAGGTCGCGGCCGGTTCGATCGATCCCCGCCACGTCGTCGTCCCGCTGCGCCGCGCGCTGCCGGACTGCCGCGTCCTCACCGCCCGGATCACCCGGATCGAGCACGCCACCCGCCGCGCCTGGGCCGACGCCGCCGGGCACGGCGAACCACCCGCCCCCGTCGAGCTGGACTACGACGTCCTGGTGGTGGCCCCCGGCTCGGTCTCCCGGACGGCGCCCGTCCCCGGCCTGGCCGAACACGGCCTCGGCTTCTCCACCGTCGGCGAGGCGGTGAGCCTGCGCAACCACGTCCTGGAGCAGCTCGACCTCGCCTCCGCCACCCGCGACCCGGCCCTGCGCCAGGCCGCACTCACCTTCGTCTTCGTCGGCGCGGGCTACGCCGGCGTCGGCGCGCTCGCCGAGCTGGAGGACATGGCCCGGCACGCGGTCCGCGGCTACCACAACATCAGCCCCGAGGACCTGCGCTGGGTGCTGGTCGAGGCCTCCGACCGGATCCTGGCCGAGGAGTCCCCCGAACTGGCCGCGCACACCCTGGCCCAGCTGCGCGAGCGCAGCGTCGACGTCCGGCTGCACACCACCCTGGAGTCGGCCGCCGGGCGGGTCATGGCGCTCTCCGACGGCAGCCGCTTCGCCGCCCGCACCCTCGTCTGGACGGCCGGGGTGCGCCCGTCCCCGCTGCTGCGCGACACCGACCTTCCGCTGGACACCTCCGGCCGGATCCGCTGCCTGGCCACCCTGCAGGCCGTCGGCCCGGACGGCCGGGCGCTGCCCGGGGTCTGGGCCGCGGGGGACGGCGCCGCCGTACCCGACCCGCACGCCGACGGGGCGCCCTGCGCGCCCAACGCCCAGCACGCCTTCGCCCAGGCCGAGCTGCTCGCCGCCAACGTGCTCGTCGCGCTGGAGGGCGGCCCACGGGCGGCGGGCATCACCGAGTACCGGCCGGACCGCGCGGCCTGCTCCACCTCGCTCGGCCTGCGCCGCGCCGTCGCGCACACCCGGCGCGGTGGTCGGCTGACCGGCCGGCGGGCCTGGTGGCTGCACCGGGCCCGGCACCTGCGCCGGCTGCCGAGCACCGACCGGCGGGTGCGGGTTCTGATGGACTGGCTGCTGGGCGGTGTGTTCTCCCGCGAGGTGGTCTCGCTGGGGGCGGTCGAGCACCCGCGAGCGGAGTTCGAGGCGGGGTTCGGTCCGGGCTCCGGGCCCGGCTCCGGGCCGAGGTCCGGGCCCGGTTGTGACTGACATGACGGCCGCGCCGTGCGCGCGCGACTTCCGGAATCGGGCCTTCGCCTGACAGGATCTGCCCAACCGAGTCATTACCCCGTGTGCCAGTGCGCATACAAAAAGTGATGATATGCCTGGAAACCGAGGAAGCGGCCGTCGTTTGAATCTCATGCGCTGGAGCGCCCGGCTCACCGGAGTCCCTTGGCGTGCCGCCCCGCCCACCGGGAGCGGCACCGACCAGGGCGCGCCGTCCGGCGACGTCGTGGTCCCCAGCCCACGCGACCCCACCAGCCTCGTCAGCCCGACCGAGGTGCTCGACCCGCAGCGCCCCCAGGACCTGCGCGAGGTGCTGAACCGCATCCCCGCCCCGGTCGCCGTCACCTACGGCCCGCTGCACCAGCTCGGCTACGCCAACCGCGCCTACCGCGAACTCTTCGGCGACCGCCCCACTGGCCTGCCCGCCTGCGACGCCCTGCCCGAACTCGGCACCATGGGCGTCCTGCCCCTGATGGACCAGGTCATCCGCGGCGGCCGCCCGCGCAGCGTCAAGGCCCGCTGCATCCTCGGCCTCACTGGCAACCGCTACTACAACGTCTCCTGCGTCCCGCTCAGCCGCCAGGAACACCGCACGGACCTCGGCGAGGCCGACGAGCCGAAGGAGACGCCGCCCGCCGGCGTCCTCATCTTCGCCGCCGAGGTCACCGACCAGGTCCTCGCCGCCGCCCGCCTCCGCGAGGCCGAACGCCGGCAGCGCGAGGCCGCCGTCACCCTCCAGCGCAGCCTGCTCCCGCAGAAGCTCGACCAGCCGGCGGACCTCCGGGTCGCGGCCACCTATCAGCCGGGCGGCGCCGAGGCCGCGGTCGGCGGCGACTGGTACGACGTCATCGCCATCGATGGCGGCCGGACCGCACTGGTCATCGGCGACGTCATGGGCCGCGGACTGCGCGCCGCCGCCGTCATGGGCCAGCTCAGGACGGCCGTCCGCGCCTACGCCCGCCTCGACCTGCCCCCGCACGAGGTGATGAGCCTGCTCGACGGCCTCGCCATGGAGATCGACGCCAACCAGATCGCCACCTGCGCCTACGCCGTCTGGGACCCGCAGCGCCGCACCCTCACCTACGCCTCCGCCGGCCACCTCCCCATGCTGCTGCGCTGCCCCGACGGCACCGTCCTGCGCGGAGAGGAACAGAACGGCCCGCCGCTCGGCACCGGCGGCGGCGTCCACGTCTCGCACACCCTGCGCCTGCTCCCCGGCACCACCGGCGTCCTCTATACGGACGGCCTGGTGGAGCGCAGGGACGAGGACATCGACCAGGGCCTCGACCTGCTCGCCCGCACCCTCACCGGTGCGGTCGGCGCCCCCGAGGTCATCTGCGCCCGCCTGCTCCGGGCGATGGGCGTGACCGCGGAGCACGACGACGACGTCGCGGTGCTCGCCTTCCAGCTGCCGGCCGAGGAGCACCCTCCGGAGCTGGAGCCCCGGCAGGAGCTGCAGGAAGGGCCGGGGTCGGGGGTTGACCCGAGCCCTCAAGAGGTCTAGTGTTCTTCGAGCTGCCTGGCAGGGAGCACCGGACACGCATCGGCGCGGACGGTCCCGGGGCAGCCAATCCCTAGAAACATCACTTCCCGGTTCGGGCTGGGTCGCGTCTTGCCTTTTTCGGCAACGCGGCTCGGGTCTTATTTGGTGTGCCCGTTTATATGGATTGCGGCCGGATTCGCTTTCTGAAGCGGGGATGGGCTAGAGTTTGAAACGTCGGACGGGGCGTCAAGCCGCAGAAGACAGCAGCGAGTTGGATGAACGAAGCGCCGGAAACGGAGCGGAAAACATCTGGTAAGCTGGAAACACGAAAGAACGAAGCGCCCGGAGGGCCCGCTGGAAGGCGGTCCGAAGGAAGTGTCCGTTCCTTGAGAACTCAACAG
>NZ_JBVJCO010000022.1:97722-150445 GCF_055588525.1 Kitasatospora sp. NPDC041988 | reverse complement strand
TTGACTTTTGGCACGCTGTTGAGTTCTCAAGGAACGGACACTTCCTTCGGACCGCCTTCCAGCGGGCCCTCCGGGCGCTTCGTTCTTTCGTGTTTGAAGCTTATCAGATGTTTTCCGCTCCGTTTTCCGGAGTTTCATTCATCAGACTTACTTTCCGCCGCCCCTCTCGGTGCGACTCCGGAACTGTACGGGGACCGCCCCGCCATATGCAAATCGCCCCCGCCCGGGCATCCGGGCGGGGGCGATCAGGAGAGCTGTCGGCCTGCTCAGCGGACCTCGGTGATCTCCGGGCCGCGGGCGAACGGGTCGAGCGCGGTGCCGCCGAAGCGGTTCTCGCCCTCACCGGCAGTGGCGGCCGCCCCGCCACCGTCGGCGACCATCTGCGCGTCCTCGGGGAGCTTCAGCACGATCGGGTCGCGGGGAGCCATCGGGCTCTCGCCGCGGACGACGACCGTCTGCTGGAAGACCTGCTCCAGGATTCCGGCCATCTCGGGCTGCACGGCGGCCTGGCCCGAGATCACGCCGCGGAGGAACCAGCGGGGCCCGTCGCAACCGACGAAGCGCACCAGCTGGACGCCCTGCGTGCCGTCCGGCAGCTGCACGGGGACCTGGGCGCGGAGGTGCCAGCCGAGCGGGCCCTCCTCCTCGTCCACGATGCCGCCCTGCGACGTGATGCCGTTGGCGATCTCCTCGCGGACCTCGCCCCAGATGCCCTCCGACTTGGGGGCCGCGAAGGCCTGGAGCTGGATGGCGCTGTTGCCGAGGACCAGCGTCGCGGCCACGATCGCGTCGCCGGCGACCTCGACGCGCAGTTCCATGCCCTCGACACCGGGGACCAGCAGGCCCCCGAGGTCTACTCGGCCCTCTTCCGGATTCTCCAGCTCGGAGTAGTCCCACGGACCGTCCGGCCGCGGGGCCGGCGGCAGCCCGACCCGGTCCGTCGGGTCCAGGTCGGTCTCGTTCTCGCTCTCGGCGGAACCTTCGACGTCATCGGCCGTCTCGTCGGCGCTGATGGCGTCGTCGGCGAGCTGCTCGACAGCGTCCTCGCTCTTCTGGCGACGACGGAACACGGTCACTGTCCTTCCCGGTCCAAGACCGATGCGAATACCTGCTCGGCTTCCTGCGAGGCCGCGGGCAGCCTAGACCGCGGCGTGGCCGCCGGTCGACCCGAACCCGCCCTCGGCCCGCGCCGACCCGGGCAGTTCGGCCACCTCGTGGAAGCGGGCCTTCTCGACCTGCTGGATGACCAGCTGGGCGATCCGGTCCCCTCGGCGGAAGCTGACGGGCTCGCGCGGGTCCAAGTTGACGACGATCACCTTGATCTCTCCACGGTACCCGGCATCGACCGTCCCTGGGGCGTTCACCAGAGCAACTCCGCAACGAGCTGCGAGCCCGGAGCGGGGGTGGACGAAGGCCGCGTAGCCGTCGGGCAGCGCGATGGCGATCCCGGTGGGCAGGACGGCCCGCTCGCCGGGGGCCAGCTCGGCGTCGACGGTGGTCCGCAGATCGGCACCGGCGTCGCCGGGCTGCGCGTACGCGGGCAGCGGCAGCTCGGCGTCGATTCGCGTGATCAGAACGTCGACGGGCGGACGGGGGGTCGTACTCACGGGTTCACCTCAAAGGCTCGGGCGCGCTTCATCAGATCCGGGTCGTCGAGGACCTTCTCGATGTCCTCGGGACGACCGTGCTTGGTGAAGTGTTCCAGCTTCACCTGGATGAAGAGTGCCTGCGCACGCACCGCGACCGGCCCGTCCGGCCCGCCGATCCGTGCCTCGGCGGCGCTGTAGATCTTGCGGCCGTGCACGCCGGTGATCCACGCCCGCACGTGCAGCACGGAGTCGACCGGCACCGGGGAGAGGAAGTCGGTCTCCAGCCGGCCGGTGACGGCGGGGGCGTGCAGCAGCCAGTTCAGCGCGCCGAGCGTCTCGTCCATCGCCGCGGTCAGCAGGCCGCCGTGGGCCAGGCCGGGGCCGCCCTGGTGGGCCGAGCGGACGGCGAACTCGGCGGTGACGTCGAGTCCCTCGCCGGCCACCGCGTCGATCCGCAGGCCGCCGGGGTGCTGCGGGCCGCAGCCGAAACAGTGCTCGTAGTGCGAGCCGAGCCGGGTGCCCGGGGCCGGGGCCTCGGGGGCGCGCGGCGGCAGCACGGCCTCCGGAGGCGGTGTGGTCGGCGACAGCGGCCTGCCGGGCACCGGCGAGGTGGTCGGTGCCAGCGACGTACTCGGCGCCGGCTGGGCGGACGGGGAGGCGGGGGCGATGGAACCGGTCACGGCGCCCAACCCTACCGACCGGTAGGCGTGGGGGGACCGGGGGTGCCGTCCCGGGCCGCCCGTCACGGCGACCACAATGGGGGCATGTACGACGAACGCCTCACCGTGCCGCGCTCCTGGTGGTTGCTCCCGGTCGCGATCGGACTCACGCTCGCGATGATCCTGCTGCGTCTCAGCGCGGTCGGCGCGCTGGTCGGGCTGGTGGTCGGCATCGCCGCCGGCGCGGCCGCGATCAGCAGCTACGGCTCCGCCCGGATCCGCGTGGTGCAGGGCTCGCTGGTCGCGGGCCCGGCCCGGATCCCCGTCGACGCCCTCGGCGCCGCGCACCCGCTCAGCCCCGCCGAGGCGGTGGCCTGGCGCGGGTCGAAGGCGGATCCGCGCGCTTTCATGCTGCTGCGCAGCTACGTCCCGACCGCCCTGCGCGTCGAGGTGAGCGACCCGGCCGACCCGACGCCGTACCTGTACCTGTCGACCCGCTCGCCGATGAAGCTGGCCGAGGCGCTCGACGAGGCGCGCCGCGGCGCCCGCGCCTGACGCGGACGCACGAACGCGCCCGGGCGTCCCCGGGAAACGGAGAGGGACGGTTCCGCGATGCGGGACCGTCCCTGTTGTCTCCGTGCTGCACGAGGTGCCGCCCGAGGTGCGGCACCGCGCGCGGCACGAGGTACTGCGCTGGACCTATCTGACTCCGTACTGCCGGTGCGGCCGCCTCGGCGGCCGCCGGAACTGCCGTCCGGCCCCGCTGCCCGGGGCCGGAAGGGGCGGTGTGCCGGTCTCGCTGGCTGCGAGTCCCGGACCATGGCCGCCCTCGTTCTCAGGCGCCGCAGTCCCGGCAGATCGGGTTGCCGTTCTTCTCGCTGTACAGCTGGCTGCGGTGGTGCACCAGGAAGCAGCTCATGCAGGTGAACTCGTCGGCCTGGCGCGGCAGCACCCGGACGGAAAGCTCCTCGTTCGAGAGGTCGGCGCCAGGAAGCTCCAGGCCCTCGGCCGCCTCGAACTCGTCGACGTCGACCGAGCTACCGGTCTTCTCGTTCCGCCGAGCCTTCAGTTCCTCGATGCTGTCCTCGTTGAGGTCGTCATCGGTCTTGCGTGGGGTGTCGTAGTCCGTTGCCATTTTTTTCGCTCTCCCCCTCCGGGTTTGTGCGGTGTGTGCGGTATCTCCAGCGCACGTAACGCATGGGGGGTCGGTCTTGTGCCCGACCCGAGGCGGAGATTTTGCCTTACTTCAAGCCCTGTTACTCAATCGACACTCAGCCAGGGGTCCGTTGGGGTGATCCGCTCGGGGACGGGGGGCCTCACGCTGGGCCATCACCGGCCCGCGATCGGGGCCGCCCGGCGGACACGGACAGTGATCGGCGACCGCGGGGGCGTCCGCCCACTCCCTTGCCCACCAGGGGCGTCCGCCAATCCACCGGGGCGAATCCGGCCGCCGATCCCCTCACGGACGGCGACCGGGGCGCCGTTCACCATGATCACGCTCCGGGGTCGGCCCGACCCGCGGAGCGACACGGTGTGACCTTGCTCACGTTCCGAATCTTCCGGGGCAAACCACGGAAAATCCACCCAAGCGGAGCGGCCGGATCCACGACCCGCCGCGCTCGCGGTTCGTGTCCGGCCGCTACCTGACACCCGGCGGCGGCCGGGCAGCCGTCGGCTACTTGGCGGCCATCCGCGCGGCCCGGCGGGCCAGCAGTGCGGCCTGCCGCTCGTCGAACTTGGTCGCCTGCGCGTCCAGCCCGCCGAGGAAGACGCCGAGCTCGTCCTGGGCCTGCTGGCCGTCCGGACCGAGGCCGTCGATCTCCATCACCCGGAGGTGGCGCAGCACCGGCTGCAGCACGTCGTCGTGGTGGATCCGCAGGTTGTAGACGCCGCCGATGGCGATCTGGGCGGCGGCCCGCTCGAAGCCGGGGATGCCGTGGCCGGGCATCCGGAAGTCGGTGACCACGTCGGCGATGGCCCGCATGCTCTGGTCGGGGGCGATCTCCAGGGCGGCCTTCAGCAGGTTCCGGTAGAAGACCATGTGCAGGTTCTCGTCGTTGGCGATCTTCGCCAGCAGCTGGTCGCAGAGCGGGTCGCCGGCGTGGTGGCCGGTGTTGCGGTGCGAGATGCGGGTGGCGAGCTCCTGGAAGGCCACGTACGCGACCGAGTGCAGCATGCTGTGCGAGTTGTCGGACTCGAAGCCCTCCGACATGTGGCTCATCCGGGCCCGCTCCAGCTCGTTCGGGTCGACGGCCCGGGTGGCGAGCAGGAAGTCGCGGATGGCTATGCCGTGCCGGCCCTCCTCGGCCGTCCAGCGGTGCACCCAGGTGCCCCAGGCGCCCTCGCGGCCGAACATGGTGGCGATCTCGTGGTGGTAGCTGGGGAGGTTGTCCTCGGTCAGCAGGTTGACCACCAGCGAGACCCGGCCGAGCGGGGTCACCTGGGAGTGCTCCACCGACCAGGCCTCGCCGCCGAGCACGCCGTCGAAGTCGCGGCCCTGGCTCCACGGGATGAACTCGTGGGGCATCCAGTCCTTGGCGACCTTCAGGTGGCGGTTGAGCTCCTTCTCGACGACCTCTTCGAGGGCCATGATCAGCCGCGCGTCGGTCCAGGCGCTCGAACCGAGGGAGGCGGTGCGCTGCACGGGGGCGATGGTCATGGTCTTGCTCCTGAGGGGAACGGGCACGCGCGGGACGGGCGCGTTGGGCGGGCACGTCGGGGACGACGGTCGGGCTGCACCTACGGTTGCGTAGGTTACGTAACCGTAAGTTGCTCGGGCCGGAAATGACAAGCCGCCCCCGCCAGGCCTTATGTCGTCTTGACAGGCCTGACGGGGGCGGCTGGGGATGGTCGGCGCACGGAGCGCGGGGCGCCCGAACGGCGCAGCGGGCCGAGGACGGCCCTGGAAGGCGGCTCAGGCTCCCGGGATGCGCACCCGCATGGTGAGGCCACCACCGGCGCGCGGGGTGGCCTCGATGGTGCCTCCGTGCGCCCGGACCACCGAGCGGACGATGGAGAGGCCGAGTCCGACCCCCTTGTCGCTGCGGGTGCGGTCGGCGCCCTTGACCCGGCGGAACGGCTCGAAAATGTGTTCCAGCTCGTAACCGGGGACCACCGGGCCGGTGTTCGAGACCACCAGCTCGCCGCCGCCCGGCACCTCGGCGGTGGTGATCTCGACCCAGCCGCCGGCGGTGTTGTAGCGCACCGCGTTCTGCAGCAGGTTGAGCGCGAGCCGCTCCAGCAGGACACCGTTGCCGCCGACCACGGCCGGGGTGAGCGTGGCGCGCACCTCGACCTCGCGCCGGTCGGCCTCGGCCCGGGTCTGCTCCAGGGCCCGGGTCGCCACCTCGGAGAGCTCCACGCCGCGGCGGTCGGTCAGCTCGTTCTCGCTCCGGGCGAGCAGCAGCAGGCCCTCCACCAGCTGCTCGCTGCGCTCGTTGGTGGCCAGCAGGGTCTTGCCGAGCTGCTGGAGGTCGGGCGAGGCACCGGGGTCGGAGAGCTGGACCTCCAGCAGGGTGCGGTTGATCGCCAGCGGGGTGCGCAGCTCGTGCGAGGCGTTGGCGACGAAGCGGCGCTGGGAGTCGAAGGAGCGGTCGAGCCGGTCGAGCATGTCGTCGAAGGTGTCGGCGAGCTCCTTGAGCTCGTCGTCCGGGCCGTCCAGCTCGATCCGCCGGTGCAGGTCGGAGGAGGCCACCTCGCGGGCGGTGCGGGTGATCCGCCCGAGCGGGCGCAGCACCCGGCCGGCCATCGCGTAGCCGGCGACGAAGGCGATCACGGCGAGGCAGACCAGCACCGTGAGGGACTTGCGGAGCAGGGTGTTGAGGGCCGAGTTTGAAGCGACGTCGTGCCGGGCCGCGAGGTACTGGTTGAATCCCTCGGAGGTCATCAGCTGCCCGTTGACCCGGATCCCGTTCGACCCGAAGTCGAAGGTCGGCGGCTGGACGTCGTGCAGCGCCTGCCGGACGAAGAAGTACATCAGGAGCAGCAGCACCACGCCCGCCATCAGGAACATCCCGCCGTACAGCAGGGTGAGCCGCATCCGGATGGTCGGGCGGAACGGCAGCCAGGCGAGCATGCCGTCGCCGGGGACGTAGCTGTCCTGCGACGCCTGGTTCAGCCGGGGCGCGCGGGGCGGTTGCACGGGCTTGGGCGGCACGGCGCGCGGGCCGCCGGCGGGCGCGCCGGAGGGCCCGCCGGCCGGGGGCGGGGTGGTCATCGGTGTTCCTCTCGGAGCGTCCGCCGGAAGCGGGCGCGGCAGGCCGGCCGCGGGGGCCGGAGGGGTCAGATCCGGTAGCCGGAGCCGGGGACGGTGACGATCACCGGCGGGTCGCCGAGCTTGCGGCGCAGCGTCATGACGGTGACCCGCACGACGTTGGTGAACGGGTCGGTGTGCTCGTCCCAGGCCTTCTCCAGCAGCTGTTCGGCGGAGACGACGGCGCCGCCGGCCCGCATCAGCACCTCCAGGACGGCGAACTCCTTGGGGGCGAGCTGGACGGGGCGCCCGTCGCGGATCACCTCGCGGCGGCCGGGGTCGAGCGAGATGCCCGCGCGCTCCAGCACGGGCGGCAGCGGGACGGTCGCCCGGCGGCCCAGCGCCCTTACCCGGGCGACGAGTTCGCTGAAGGCGAACGGCTTCGGAAGGTAGTCGTCGGCGCCGATCTCCAGACCCTCGACCCGGTCGCTGATGTCACCGGAGGCGGTCAGCATGATCACCCTGGTGGCCAGCCCCTGGTCGACCACGCTGCGGCACACGTCGTCACCGTGGACCAGCGGCAGGTCGCGGTCGAGCACCACGACGTCGTAGTCGTTGACCGCGATGCGCTGGAGCGCGGCCTCCCCGTCGTACACCACGTCGACGGCCATCGCCTCGCGGCGCAGGCCGGTAGCGACGGCCTCGGCGAGCAGCTGCTCGTCCTCGACGACGAGAACCCGCACGGTCGTTGTCCCTTCTCCAGGCCGGCCCCGGAAGCGGACGCACGGCTCCGACGGTGCCTCCATCCTGCCTGGTCCGGCGGTAAAGCAGCGATAAGCTGCCCCGGGGGCACGGGCGCCCCGGCGGCCCGATCACGAGGGAGGGCGCGGTTCGTACCGGGAACACTCCGGTTGGACTGTGACACAGGCAACTTTCTCGCCCCGGGAGGTTTCTCCCGCCCGGGGGCGGGGAGGACAGGTGCACACCCGCGATCTGGCTGTTTGGCCGATCGCACCCACCCGCCGTGCGTTCATCCGCGCCGGCCCTGGGGCTGGGGCGTCACCGGGAGCGGCCGAGGGCCGTCTCCGCGCCCGACCGGAGATCTCGACCCGCCGGATCGGACGCTTCCGCTGGCCACCATCACCCCGGGGCGGGGGACGCACGAACGTGCACGTCCGACACAGTAAGGGGGCCCGTATGGACGCCTTCACCGCCGGAATCCTGCAGCGCATAGCCAACGCCGAGCAGGACCTGCACCGCGCGATCGAGGCCGGGGACGAATTCCTGGCCGAGGTGGAGCAGTCCGAGCTGGACGATCTCCGCCGGCTCGCCGCCGAACACGGCGTGGACACGGTGCTGGAGCGCCACCGCACCGCCGCCTGATCCACCCGACCCGACCGACCCGACGCCGGCTTCCGGCACCAGCGGCCCTGTGGGGGCCGTGCGAAACCTGCGAAACCTGCGAAACCCAAGCCCTGGCATCCCCCGTATGCCAGGGCTCTTCCTTGTCCGGTCCCCTGCCCGCCCGCGCTGCTCCCGCCCGCCGGCAGGGGCCCCTAGGGCAAGCCCTAGTCCGCCCAGGCGCGCAGCCTCGCCAGCTGCTCCTGGAGCGGCTCGTACACGCCGGGCGCGGCGGCGACGGTCAGCTCGCCGTCCGGGCCCTGGCCCGGACGGCCGCCGACCAGCGCGCCGGCCTCGGCGGCGATCAGGCAGCCCGCGGCCCGGTCCCAGGGGGCGAGCCCGCGCTCGTAGTAGCCGTCCAGCCGGCCGGCCGCGACGTCGCAGAGGTCCACCGCTGCGGCCCCGCCCCGGCGGACGTCACGGACCTCCGGCATCAGCCCGAGCAGCACCTCGGCCTGCCGGATCCGCACCTGCTGCACGTAGTTGAAGCCGGTGGCGATCAGTGCCTGCCCCCACGGCGGGGCCGGGCGGGCGGAGAGCGGCCGGCCGTCCAGGTGGGCGCCACGGCCGAGCACGGCGTGGAACAGCTCGCCGCGGGCCGGCGCGTACACCACGCCGACGACCGCCTCGCCGTCCAGCTCGGCGGCCACGCTGACGGCCCAGGAGGGCAGCCCGTACAGGTAGTTGACGGTGCCGTCGAGCGGGTCGACGACCCAGCGGACCCCGCTGGTGCCGGGCCGGTCGGCGCCCTCCTCGCCGAGGTAGCCGTCGGCCGGGCGGCGGGCGCCGATCAGCTCCAGGACCAGCTTCTCGGAGGCGAGGTCCATCTCGGTGACGACGTCGACCGGGCTGCTCTTGGTGCCCGCCACGCCCAGGTCGGCGGGCCGGCCGTCGCGCAGCAGCGCGCCCGCCCGCCGGGCGGCGTCCAGGGCGACGTCGAGCAGTTCGTCGAGCAGTTCGGGGCTGGGCACGGGCTCTCCTCGGAGGGGGTCAGCGCTCGGCGGCGGCCGGGCGCGGGGCGCGCGGGTTGGGACAGCAGGCCACCGCGCAGACGTCGTGGCCGGGGCCGAGCGCGCCCAGGGAGCAGCGGGTCACGGCCTCGCCGCGCTCGGTGGCGGCCCGCTCCAGGACGAGTTCGCGGACGGCGGCGGTGAACCGGGGGTCGGCGCCGACGGTGGCGGCGCGGGCGACCGGCAGGCCGAGTTCGGCGGCCTTGGCCACCGCCTCGGTGTCCAGGTCGTACTTGACCTCCATGTGGTCGGAGACGAAGCCGATCGGGACCATCACCACGGCCGGCGCGCCGTCGGCGTGCTGGGCCTCCAGGTGGTCGCAGACGTCGGGTTCCAGCCACGGGATGTGCGGGGCGCCGCTGCGGCTCTGGAAGACCAGCTCCCAGGGCCGGTCCGCGACGCCGGTGCGCTCGGCGACGGCGGCGACGACCAGCCGGGCCACGTCCAGGTGCTGGGCGACGTACGCGCCGCCGGGCCGGCCGCGGGCCGGGTCGTCCGGGGCACCGGAGGTCTCGGCCATGGTGTCCGGGATGGAGTGGGTGGTGAACGCCAGCCGGGCGCCGGCCCGGACGTCCTCGGGCAGCCGGTCCAGCGCGGCCACGGTGGCGTCGATCATCGGCCCGACGAAGCCGGGGTGGTTGTAGAAGTGCCGCAGCTTGTCCACCCGCAGGGCGGGCTGCCCCTCCTCGGCCAGCTGCGCGAGCGCGTCCGCGAGGTTCTCCCGGTACTGGCGGCATCCCGAGTACCCGGCGTAGGCGCTGGTGGCCAGGACGGCGACGCGGCGGTGCCCGTCGGCGGCGATCTCGCGCAGGGTGTCGACCAGGTAGGGCGCCCAGTTCCGGTTGCCCCAGTAGACCGGGAGGCCGAGGCCGTGGTCGGCGAAGTCCTTGCGCAGCGCGGCCAGCAGCTCGCGGTTCTGCTCGTTGATGGGGCTCACGCCGCCGAACATGAAGTAGTGCTTGCCCACCTCCTTGAGCCGCTCCTTCGGGATGCCCCGGCCGCGGGTGACGTTCTCCAGGAAGGGGACGACGTCCTCGGGGGCCTCGGGCCCGCCGAAGGAGAGCAGCAGCAGGGCGTCGTACGGCTGGGCCGCGATCGGAGCGGCGCCGGAGGGTGAGGGATTGCGCACGTCGGACATGCGACCGATCCTGCCATTGAGGGGCCGGACCACGTCGGCTGGGCCGCACCGGGCGTCCGGAAAATACTGTTTGCCAACGTACGTAAGCTGTCTTGGCCAGCCTCGTTCCTTACCCCTGCGGAGCCATCGTGCTGTCCAGCTACCGCCAGATCTTCGCCGCCCCCGGCAGTCTGGCCTTCTCCTCCACCGGCTTCATATCCCGGCTGCCGATCTCCATGACCGGTATCGGCATCGTGACCATGCTCTCCCAGCTGAGAGGGTCGTTCGGGGTCGCGGGCCTGGTGTCGGCGACCCTGGCGGTCTCCGCCGCGGTGCTGGGGCCGCAGGTCTCCCGGCTGGTGGACCGACACGGGCAGCGCCGCATCGTGCTGCCGGCCATGGCGATCACCGTCGTCGCCGCCGTGGGGCTGCTGCTCTGCGCCCGGTTCAAGGCCCCCGACTGGACGCTCTTCGTCTTCGCCGCCGGCATGGGCGTCATGCCGAGCACCGGCGCGATGGTCCGCGCCCGCTGGGCCCACCTCTACCGGGACGAGGCGCCCAAGCTGCACACCGCGTACTCCTTCGAGGCCGTGGTCGACGAGGTCTGCTTCATCGTCGGCCCGATCCTCTCCATCGGCCTGGCCACCTCCGTCTTCCCCGAGGCCGGGGTGCTGCTCGCCGGGCTCTTCCTCGCCGTCGGCGTGGTGCTGTTCGCCGGGCAGCGCTCCACCGAGCCCCCCGTCCACCCGGCCGCCCGGCACACCGGCAGCTCGGTGATCCTCAACCGCGGGCTGCAGGTGCTGATCCTCACCTTCGTCGCCACCGGGGCGATCTTCGGCTCGGTGGAGGTCGTCACCGTCGCCTATTCCAAGGCCCAGGGGCACGAGGCCGTCTCCAGCGTGATCCTGGCGCTCTGGGCGCTCGGCTCCTGCCTGGCCGGCGTGGTGTTCGGCACCCTGAAGCTCACCGGGTCGATGGCCGGCCGCTTCTTCGGCGGCGTCCTCTTCATGGCGCTCAGCATGGCGCCGCTGCTGCTGGTCGCCGAGTCGGTGCACGGGGTCGGCGGGCTGGTCGCGGTCGGCGCCGCGCTGCTGGTCGCCGGCATCGCCATCTCCCCCACCCTGATCACCGCGATGGCCTTGGTCGAGCGGCTCGTCCCGGCCGCCCAGCTCACCGAGGGCATGACCTGGACGACCACCGGGCTGGCCCTCGGCGTCGCGCTCGGCTCCTCCGCCGCCGGCTGGGTGGTCGACGCGGCCGGGGCCGCCGCCGGCTACTGGGTGCCGCTGACCGCCGGGGCGTTCGGCGTGGTCACCGCGCTGGCCGGACTCGGCCGTCTGAAGGCCGGGCTGGCGTCCGCCGAGGCCGCCCAGCCCGCCGGACAGACCGTAGACCTCGAACGGTGAACTGACTACTCTCCTCCCTACTCGCGGGCCTACCCGCGGGTAGGGCGGCGGCGCCGCCCCGGAGCGAGCCGACACCGTTCGGCCACGGAGCAGGAGGCACCGCATGCCCCAGGCCAGTACCGCACCCCGCACCCGCTGGACCAACTGGGCCGGCAACCAGAGCGCCCACCCGGCCAAGGTGGTCACGCCCGGCACGGTGGAGGAGCTGGCCAAGGAGATCCTGCGCGCCGCCGACCAGGGCCGCACCGTCAAGGCGGTCGGCTCCGGCCACTCCTTCACCTCGATCGCCTCCGCCGGGGACGGCGTCCTGGTCCGCCCGTACGCGTTGACGGCCGTCCGTGAGATCGACCGCGAGGCCGGCACCGTCACCGTCGAGGCCGGCCTGCCGCTGGCCCGGCTCAACCGGCTGCTCGCCGCCGCCGGACTCTCGCTCACCAACATGGGCGACATCGAGGTCCAGACCGTGGCCGGCGCCACCAGCACCGGCACCCACGGCACCGGCCGGGACTCCGGCTCGCTCGCCGCCCAGATCCGCGCCCTGGAGATCGTCCTCGCCGACGGCAGCGTCCGCCACTGCTCCCTCACCGAGAACCCCCGGCTCTTCGAGGGCGCCCGGCTCGGTCTCGGCGCCCTCGGCGTGATCACCGCGCTCACCCTCGCCGTCGAACCGGCCTTCCTGCTCACCGCGCACGAGCAGCCGATGCGCTTCGACGAGGTACTGGAGCGGCTCGACGACCTCACCGCCGTCAACGAGCACTTCGAGTTCTACTGGTTCCCGCACACCGACCGCTGCTCCACCAAGCGCAACAACCGCAGCCAGGGCCCGGCCGCCCCGCTGCCCCGGTTCAAGGAGTGGCTGGAGGACGACTTCCTCTCCAACACCGTCTGGGAGGGCGCCTGCCGGGTCGGCCGGCGGTTCCCCGGCACCGTGCCGGCCATCGCCTCGCTGGCCAGCCGCGCCTGGTCGGACCGCAGCTACACCGACACCGCGTACAAGGTGTTCACCAGCCCCCGCAAGGTCCGGTTCGTGGAGATGGAGTACGCGGTGCCGCGCGAGGAGGTCGCCGAGGTGCTGCGCGAGCTCCGGGCCATGATCGAGCGCTCCGACTGGAGGATCAGCTTCCCGGTCGAGGTGCGGTTCGCCCCCGCCGACGACCTCTGGCTCTCCACCGCCGGCGGCCGGGACACCGCCTACATCGCCGTCCACCTCTACCGGGGCACCGCCGAACAGGGCTACTTCACCGAGGTGGAGAAGCTGATGGCCGCCCACCGCGGCCGCCCGCACTGGGGCAAGCTGCACACCCGCGACGCCGGCTACCTCGCCGAGGTCTACCCGCACTTCGCCGACTTCACCGCGCTGCGGGACGAGCTCGACCCGCAGCGCCGGTTCGGCAACGACTACCTGCGGCGGGTGCTGGGGGCGTAGGGCTTGTCCGACGATTCCCGCCCAGCGCACGGAATTGTCGGAGACCCCTAAGGCTTGTCTGACAATTCGCGTCGCGGCGGGAATTGTCAGACAAGCCCTAGTTCGCCGGCTGCGCGGTGGGAGCGGCGGCCTGCGGGGAGACCGCGGCGGGGGCGCCGCTCGGAGCGGGCGGCTGCAGGGTCGGCCCGCCGGACGGGCCGGCGGCGCCGCCGCTCGGGGTCGCCGCACCGGACGCACCGGACGCACCGGCGGACGGTGTGGCGGAGGGTGTGGAGCTCTGGCCCGGCGACGGGGAGGCCGTGCCGCTGCCCCCGGCGCTCGGGCTCGCGCCCGGGGAGGCCGGCGCCGAGGCGCCGCCGTCCTTCCCGGCCGACGGGCTTGCGCCGCCCAGCGAGGTGCCACTGCCCGGCTCCCCCTTCACCGTGGCCGACACCGGCTGCCCGGTGGCCAGTTCGAAGGCGACGATCGGCGTCATCGCCAGGAGGAACACCAGCCCGGACACCGCCGCGTACGTCTTCCACGTCCACCGCCGACGCGCCCGGACCACCTGCGGCTCGTTCCACTCCGAGGAGACCGCCGGCACCGCCACCGGCGTGCCGGCGGCCGGCGCCTGGCGGAGCCCGTTCACCTCCGGCCCGGGACCGGTCCGGTCCACCGCGTCGCGCAGCTGTTCGCCGGTGCGCCGGAAGACGTGCTGGAACACCGCACCGCCGGTGGTCGCCCCGACGCTCACCACCGCCGCGCCCAGAATCGTGCCGTAGACGCCGAGTTCGGAGGCGAGCACCGCCCCCACCACGGCGGCGAGTGCACTGGCCGCGACCTGAGTCACACTCAGGTCAATTCGCCTGCGACCTTCCGCGCCGCCCTCCTCGGCGGCCTTCTCGGCGGCCTTCTGCTCCGGCATCAACATCCCTCGGTCCGTACGACTCTTCTTCGAACAAGTCACTCCATCTTGCCCAAAGAAGGACACAAGGGGCGAAAATGCGGTTCCGCGCGGGAGATATATGTGAAGATGATCACCGTCCACCGGCCGATCGTCTGCCATCGGAGGTGCGCGCTCTTGAGATTCCCGTGAATCGCGGGAGACTTGAGCGGCGAGCCGCCCCTTTGGATGCCACGAATGGAGTACTGTTCGTAAAGCCTGAGCCCTGGGTCGACTTGTCGACTGGCCATCAACTGGCAGATTGACAAAGAGCCACGGCACAGGCACGCACGGCGACGCCCGTCCCGGATCGTCGCGTTCACTGCGCGTGCGAGGACGGCCGGGACACCCAGACGCGACGTCAACAGGTGACGTGGCAAAAAGGCAACCGTGCCACAGCGGCGCGTCCGGGCCTAAGCCCGACACGCCGGGGAACTCAGCAAGGTTGTGGCCAGTCGCGAGCGGGCAGGCCACACTCAGTACGGGAGCAGCGACGCAGGTGACGTCGGCAGGCACCACCCGGGAGGTAACCGTGCCCGAACTGCGGGTTGTGGCCGTCAGCAACGACGGCACACGGCTGGTGCTCAAGGCTGCCGACAGCACGGAGTACACCCTCCCCATCGACGAGCGGCTGCGCGCCGCCATCCGGGGCGACCGTCCGCGCCTCGGCCAGATCGAGATCGAGGTGGAGAGCCACCTCCGCCCCCGCGACATCCAGGCGCGGATACGAGCCGGCGCCTCCGCCGAGGAGGTCGCGCAGGCCGCCGGTATCTCCGTCGACCGCGTCCGCCGCTTCGAGGGGCCGGTGCTCGCCGAGCGCGCCTTCATGGCCGAGCGGGCCCGCAAGACCGCCATCCGCCGGCACGGCGAGTCCACCGGACCGCAGCTGGGCGAGGCCGTCGCCGAGCGGCTCGCGCTGCGCGGCGCCGAGAAGGACACCGAGCGCTGGGACTCCTGGCGGCGCGACGACGGCACGTGGGAGGTCATCCTTTCCTACCGGGCCGAGGGCGAGGGCCGCAGCGCGGCCTGGACGTACGACCCGCCGCGGCGCCTCGTCCAGCCCAACGACGACGAGGCCCGCGCGCTGATCGGCGAGAACGTCGAGCGCGAGGAGGAGTCGGTCTTCCCGTTCATCCCGCGGATCGCCCGGCTCCCCCAGGACCGGCCGCCGCGTCCGATGATCGACCGGCCCTCGGCGGACCGCATCATGTCGGCCCGCGAGGTGCGCGAGGGCCGCGAGGCCACCGCCGAGTCGCGCGACTCGCTGACCAGCCTGCTCGATGTCGTCCCCGCCTTCCGCGGTGACCTCGCCGTCGGCGCGCCGCCGCCGATCGAGCCGGTGCCCGCCGAGGTCGCCGAGGAGAGCGAGGAGCCGGCAGCCGCCGCCCCCGCGGTCGGCGCGGGCTCGGCGTACGCGGACATCCTGATGCCGCGGGCCGTCGCCCCGCACCGCGAGCGCCTGGTCGGGACGACCGACCGGCAGGCGGAGGCGGACGGTGTCCGGCCCGGACGCCGGGCCACCGTGCCGAGCTGGGACGAGATCGTCTTCGGCAGCCGGCGCAAGAAGCAGGAGTAGCCGTCACGTTCGGCGAAGGGGTGGGAGGCCGGCCGGCCTCCCACCCCTTCGCCGTGCCGCCGGCCGTACGACCGCGGCCCCGTGCGACCGGCGTCGCGCCGACGGCCTGGTACCACCGGCGTCGCGCGGCCGGCCTCGTGCGACCGGCTCAGCCCGGCTGGTCGGTGACCGCCACCGGGCGGCTCTCGTCGCTCGACCACTCGCTCCACGACCCCGGGTACAGCGTGGCCGGAAGGCCCGCCACCGCCAGCGCCAGGATCTGGTGCGCCGCCGTCACACCCGAACCGCAGTACACCGCGGTCCCCCGCTCACCCGCGCCCAGTGCCCGGAACCGCTCGGCGAGTTCGGCGGCCGGCCGGAACCGCCCGTCCGGGCCGACGTTCTCGGTGGTCGGCGCGGAGACCGCCCCCGGGATGTGCCCGGCGCGCGGGTCGATCGGCTCGGTCTCCCCGCGGTAGCGCTCCCCGGCCCGGGCGTCCAGCAGCAGCCCGGTCCGGGCCCAGGCCGCCGCGCCGTCCCCGTCCACCGTCGGCAACCGGCCCGGCACCGGCTTGAAGTCGCCCTCCTCCGGCACCGGAACCTCGACGGTCACCGGCAGCCCGGCCGCCTGCCAGGCGGCGAACCCGCCGTCCAGCACCCGCACGTCCGGATGGCCCGCCCAGCGCAGCAGCCACCAGGCCCGGGCCGCGGCCAGCGAGGTGGCGCCGTCGTACACCACCACCGGGCGGCCGGTGGAAACCCCGAAGCGGCGCAGCACGGCGCCCAACTCCTCGACGTCGGGCAGCGGGTGGCGGCCGCCTCGCCCGGGCGGACCGGCCGGGGCGGCGAGGTCGGTGTCCAGCTCGACGAAATGGGCGCCCGGCAGGTGGCCGGCCGTGTAGTCCTCGATCCCGGGCGGACCGCCGAGCTGCCAGCGCACGTCGAGCAGGACCGGCGGGAGCTCCGAGGCGAGCGCCTCCCGCAGGCCGGCCACCGAGACCAGCGGGGAGTCATCGTGAGAAGTCGTCATGGCGGTCATTCTTGCGCAGGGCCGCCAACTCGACGCTCTTTGTGCGGTCTTTGCCGGACTTTCCGCGCGGCCCGAGGGTTCGGCGCGCGCCAGGGTGGAACCATCACCCTCACGTGCGCAGCTCCGTGCGCCGTCCGCCCCGTGAGGAGGCCCGCATGCCCGCGGTGAAACTCCGGCTGGCCCAGGGCACGCCGTGCTGGGTCAGCCTGATGACCGACGACCTGGCCGGCGCCCGCGCCTTCTACGGCGAGCTGCTCGGCTGGACGTACACGCCGGGCCCCACCCAGCTCGGTGCCTACGTGCGGGCCGAGTCGGGGGGCGCCCCGGTCGCCGGTCTCGGCGTCTCCGTGGCGACGGGCTTCCCGGTCCAGTGGACGACCTACTTCGCGGTGGACAGCGCCGACCGGACGGCCCAGCTGGTGCGCGAGTGCGGCGGCACGGTGGCGGTCGGTCCGCTGCAGGCCGAGCGGGCCGGCCGGCTGGCAATCGCGGCGGACGTGTCCGGTGCGGTCTTCGGACTCTGGCAGGGCGAGGAGCACACCGGCCGGGAGGCGGGACCCGAGCCAGGGGGGCCGGCCTGGGCCGAGCTGCTCACCCCCGACGAGGAGGGTGCGGCGGTCTTCTACGGCGCAGTGCTGGGGCGACCGGTGGCCCCGGCCGACGGCGGGTCCGCGCTGCTGGTGGACGGCCGGCCGGTGGCCGGCATCCGGTCCGGAGCCGAGCTGCGCGGGCACGCGCCGCGCTGGCGGGTCCATTTCGCCGTCCGGGACGCGGTGTTGACGGCCCGTCGGGCGGTGGAGCTCGGCGGCCGGGTGCTGGTGGAGCCGCACGTGACCGGGCGCGGCCGGCTGGCGCGGCTGGCCGACCCGCAGGGCGGGCACTTCTCCGTACTGGAAACGGGCCTCTGACCGAGGCCCCTCAGGCCTGCTGTTCTTCGAAGGGCAGCACGTCCGGGGAGAGCACCGAGGCGCGGGCGGTCGCGGCGGTCAGCCGGCGGCGGTGGTGACGGCGGCAGAGCACCTCGTAGCCGACCTCGTCCTCGCGCACCGTGATGTCGCCGATCACGACCTGGGCGCCCTCGACCACCATCACGCCGCCCACCGTCCGGGCGTTGTGGGTGGCGCGCGCACCACACCAGCAGAGCGCCTCGACCTGGAGCACCTCGACCCGGTCTGCCAGCTCGATCAGCCGCTGGGAGCCGGGGAAGAGCCTGGTCCGGAAGTCGGTGGTGATGCCGAAGGTGAAGACGTCGATACCGAGTTCGTCGACCACCCGGGCCAGCTGGTCGACCTGCTCGGCGGCGAAGAACTGGGCCTCGTCGCAGATCAGATAGTCCACCCGGCCGCCGGCCGAGAGCCGGTGCACGACGTGGGCGTGGAAGTCGAAGTCGTCCGTGACCTCGACCGCCTCGGCCTGCAGGCCGAGCCGGCTGGAGATGGTGGCCGCGCCGGCACGGTCGTTGCGGGTGAGGATGATCCCCTGCCGGCCGCGGGCGGCGTGGTTGTGGTCCATCTGGAGCGCGAGCGTCGACTTCCCGCAGTCCATCGTGCCCGAGAAGAACACCAGTTCAGCCATGGGTGGAGCAGAGGCCTTTCAGAGAGGGGGAGTTCACGCGGAGCGGGGGGGGTTCACGCGCGGACTTCGAGCAGGGGCACGAACTGCTCGACCGGGGTCATCGAGCCATGCAGGCCGATCATCGCGGACTCGCCGGGCTCGTTGCGGGACGCGATCACGGCGATGTCGTCGCGGGCCGCGGCCACCACGTCGCCGATCCGGTGGTAGACCCGGTCGTCCACCGAGGGGCCGAACCAGCCGGCGGCGATCGCCTCGTCCCGGGTCGCCACCCACATCCGGTCGCCGAGCACCTCGCTCCAGACCGTGTACACGTCGGCGGCGGCCCCCGGCACGGCGTACACGTGCCGGGCCCGGCCCTCGCCGCCGAGCAGCGCGACGCCGGCGCCGAGCTCCCAGTCCTCGTCGAAGTCGACCCGGTCCTCGGGAGCGATGTCGATCATGCCGTGGTCGGCGGTGACGTACATCGCCGAACGCGGCGGCAGCTGCTGGGCCAGCCGCCGGGCCAGCCGGTCCACCGCGTCCAGCGTCATCCGCCACTCGTCGGAGTCCACCCCGAACCGGTGCCCGGCGCCGTCCAGCTCGCTGACGTAGGTGTAGACGAGGGCGCGGTCGTGCTCGGCCAGCCAGGCGGCGGCCTGGTCCATCCGCTCCTCGCCGGTGGTGCGGCCGAGGAAGGTGCCGCCGGAGAGCGCCACCCGGGTCAGCGGGGTCTGGGCGAACAGCGGCGAGGAGACCTGCGCGGTCGCCACCCCCGCGGCGTCGACCTGCTCGAACACCGTCGGGTACGGCTGCCAGAGCGCCGGATCGGTGTGCGGCTGCCAGCGCAACTGGTTCATCAGGTAGCCGGCGCCCGGCACCGCCACCGTGTAGCCGGCCAGGCCGTGCAGGCCCGGCGGGGTCCCGGTGCCCACCGAGGCCAGCGAGGTGGCGGTGGTGGACGGGAAGCCCGCGGTCAGCGGACGGCCGGTGCCGCCCAGCGAGCTGCCGGCCAGCGAGGACAGGAACGGCGCGTACTCGGGGTGGCGCAGCAGCAGCTCCCAGCCGAGGCCGTCGACCAGGAACACCACCACCCGGTCGGCGGGCGCGATCGGCAGCGTCGCGGTGAAACCGGGCACACCGAGGCCGGCCGCCACCGAGGGCAGCAGGTCGCAGAGCGAGCCGCTGCCGTACGGGGGCGCCGGGGCGGTGGCGGGGTCGAGGATCTCGAAGGCGTCGTGGCCGTCGGGGGCGAAGGACATGGCTGAGGGGCTGGCTTCCTGGCTTCGGTGGCGTCGTCGTGCGTCAGGTCTCGGCGCACGTCGTCGTGCGTCGCCGGCTCAGACCCGCGGGCTGTTGCTGATCGTCGCGTCGGAGAGCGCCCGGGCGAACACCAGCGCCTGGGCCACCGTCTCCGGACCGTCGCCGGCCTCGCTGACCCGCAGTGACAGATCGTCAGCGGTGGCGGAACCGGTGTAACCGTGATCCGCCTCGCAATTCGGGTCCGAGCAGCCGGCCGGCTCCAGGTCCAGCCGCTGCACCGCACCCCAGCCGATGGTCAGCACGACCTCGCGCGGCAGCGTGCCCGGGGTGTACGTCTCCGGGTTGGCGACCATCCGGCTCACCACGACCGAACCGATCCGGTCCAGCCGGACACTCTCGGTCGAGGTCGTCGCGTACGGCACCGCCGGGCCGGCGCCGTCGCCGGACTGCTCGTCGGTGTGGCTCACCACGAACCGGGTCGGGGTCAGCACCAGCACGGTCACATGCCGGCGGACCTCGTTGGCGTCGAAGGTGGTCTCCTGGTGGACCAGGTAGGAGCTGATCGGCTCGGGACCCACCGCGGACTCGACCGCCTCGGACACCAGGGCCGGGTAGTAGCCGCTGCGCTCGATCGCCGAGCGCAGGTCCTGAGTGGTGGTGGTACCGGTCTTCGCCATAACTCCATCCTGGCATGGTCCGCCGACGAAGCGGGCGGCGCGGCGCCGAGCTTCCGGACAACAGCGCCCCCGGACAGGGCGCAACCAAGGAAGGTTACAGCGTGCTCATGGCGCGCGGGCCCAGATCGCTGCGGACTGGCAGGGGTGCGATCCGCACTCGCGCCCCCAGGATCGCCAGCCCGTGCGGGGCGACGACCACGGGTTCGAGATCCACCGAGGCGACCTCCGGGAGGTCGTCCACCAGGCGGGAGACCCGCAGCAGCACCTCCTCCAGCGCGTCGGTGTCCACCGCCTCGGCACCGCGCCAGCCGAACAGCAGCGGCGCCGCCCGGACCTCCCGGATCAGCCCGGCCACGTCCTGGTCGGTGGCCGGGACCAGCCGGTGGGCAACATCACCGAGCAGTTCGGCGGGGGCGCCGGCCAGGCCGAAGGAGAGGATCGCGCCGACCGCCGGGTCCACGGCGGCGCCGATCACGGTGTCCACCCCGCGCGGAGCCAGCCGCTGGACCACCAGCTCGGCCTGGGCAGCCCCGCCGAGCAGCGCGTCCAGCTCGCGGTGGGCCCGGCGCAGCCCCGGCTCGCCGGTGAGGTCCAGCCGGACGCTGCCGAGGTCGGGACGGTGGCGCAGGTGCGGGGCGGTGGCCTTCAGCGCGACCGGGTAGCCGAGCGTCGCCGCCGCGCGGACTGCGCCCTCCTCGTCGTGCGCGGGCAGCGTCGGCGAGACGTCGATGCCGTAGCGGGCGAGCAGCGCCGTCGCGTCCGCGTCCGGCAGCGTGATCCGCGCGCCGCCCGGCTGGGTGCGGGCAGAGAAGGTGCGGCGCGTAGCGCCACGAACAAGGGTGGTGGTGGGCGCCGGGCGGGCAGTCCGGGTGTTGAGCGCCGCCTCGACCAGAGCCCGGGCGCCCGACTCGTCGATCCGGTCCAGTTCCGGGACGCGGGCCGTCTCCTCCGCCTCGGCCATCCGGTGCCGCCACTGCGCATAGTGGACGGCGTGCGCGAGGGCGCGGACGGCCCGCTCGGGCGCCGGGTAGGCGGGGATACCGCCCGGCCGCAGCCGGTTCGGCAGATCGGTCAGCGCCAGATGGGCGAGCACCAGCGGCTTGCCCAACTCCCGCGCCCGCTCACCCGCTTCGAGCAGCGCCGCGGCGATCTCCGGATCGTCGGAGCCCATCTCCGGATCGTCCGGGCCGGTCAGTCTGCCCCCCATGAACGCATGCGCCGAGGTGCCGATCGGCGGAATGGCGACGGCGATCACCGCGTCCACCGCCGGGTCGCCCAGCGCCACGTCCAGCGCGATCCGGAAGTTCTCGCCGGTGGCGGCGGTCGTCAGGTCCACCGGGGTCCGGGGGCGCAGCCCGGCACTCAGACAGGCGTCATGGGTGAGCAGGCCGAGCGAATCCGAATTGCCGACCACCGCCACCCGGTCCCCGGACGGCAGCGGCTGCAGGGCGAGCAGCTCCCCCGTGTCGTACAGCTCGGTGATCGTCTCCACCCGGGTGACGCCGGCCTGCTCGAACAGCGCGTCCACGGTGGCGTCGCGCAGCCCGGTCGCGGTCGCCGGGACGGCATGGCCCGGCGGCAGGCTGCCGGTGTGGCGGGCGCCCTTCACCACCACGATCGGCTTGGCGGCGGCCAGCCGGCGGGCGATCCGGGTGAACTTGCGGGGGTTGCCGAAGGACTCCAGGTAGAGCAGCACCACCTCGGTGGCCGGATCCTCCTCCCAGTACTGGAGGAAGTCGTTGCCGGAGACGTCCGAGCGGTTGCCGACCGAGGCGAAGGAGGAGACGCCCAGCCCCCGGCGGTGGGCCGCCTCCAGCAGGGCCACGCCGATCGCGCCGGACTGGCAGAAGATGCCGAAGCCGCCGCGCCTCGGCAGGACCGGCGCGAGCGAGGCGTTCAACGGGCGGTCGGCGTCGGTGTTGATCAGACCGAAGGCGTTCGGGCCGATCACCCGCATACCGGCCGCCCGAGCCTGGCGGACCAGGGCACGCTGACGGTCGCGACCCTCCGGCCCGGTCTCCGCATAACCGGCGGTGACCACCACCAGGCCCTGCACCCCGTGCGCACCGCACTCGGCGACGGCCGCGGGGACGGCGGCGGCCGGCACGGCGATCACCGCCAGATCCACCGGGCCCGGGATCTCCAGGATCGAACGGTGCACCGGGACACCGTCCAGCTCGCTGCCGGGCGGGGCGTTGCGGTTCACGGCGTAGACGCGGCGGTCGTCGTCCTCGTCCTTGCTGTCGAAGCCGCCGAGCAGATCGCGCAGGATCGCCCGGCCGACGGTCTGCGGGTTGCGCGAGACCCCGAGCACCGCGACCGAACGCGGAGTGAGCAGCCGTTGCACCGACCTCGCCTCCGCGCGGTGCTCGCGCGCCCGCATCACCGCGAGCGAGGCCGCGGTCGGCTCCAGATCGAACTCCAGGTGGACCACGCCGTCGGCGAAACTGCGGTGCTGGGTGTAGCCGGCGTCGGTGAAGACCTTCACCATCTTGCGGTTCTCCGGCAGCACCTCCGCCTGGAAACGGCGGATACCACGCTCCTGCGCCACCGCCGCGATGTGCTCCAGCAGCGCGGAGGCCACCCCGCGGCCCTGGTGCGCGTCCTGCACCAGGAACGCCACCTCCGCATCCGTACCGGTGTCCGACGGACGGCCGTCGGCGTCGATCCGGTCGTAGCGGACGGTGGCGATGAAACGGTCCCGGATCACCACGGCCAGGCCCACCCGGTTGACGAAGTCATGGTGGGTGAAGCGCCGGACGTCCTTGTCGGAGAGCCGCGGATAGGGCGCGAAGAAGCGGAAGTACTTGGACTGGTCCGACACCTGCTCGTAGAACTCCACCAACCGCCCGGCGTCCGCGGGCGTGATCGGCCGGATCCGGGCCGTGCCGCCGTCACGCAGCAGGATGTCGGCCTCCCAGTGCTGCGGGTAGTCCGGCCCGGCGTGCTCGGGGTGGTGCGCCGATGCCTGCTTGGGGCCCTGTTTCGGGCCCTGCTGCGCACCGTGCGTCGTGCCCTGCTTGGCGCCGTGCGTCGCGCCGTGCTGCGGGCTCAGCTCGGGGTGCGGTACCGCGGAGTCGTCCACATTCGTCAGGTTATCCGGCGGCGAGCCGAATGGCGCCGGGCGTGCGGCCACGGCAGGGTGAGCAGGACCGGAGAGAAGCCGGACAGGGCCGCTGGCCGGGGCTTATGCCCTCACTTATGCCCCCGAAAGAAACAATCACAACTCCTGAACGCGGCGGCTCGAAGGGGTCGCCTGCGTGCAACACTGGTCTAGACAACATGGCCGCCACCCCTAGCACGGCCGTGACCAGCTTCACCGGAAAGGCACGTCTCATGGCTGAGCGCCGCGTCACCATCGGTTGGGCCGAGGGCCTGCACGCCCGTCCCGCCGCCGTCTTCGTCAAGGCCGTCGCGGCCACCGGCGTGCCGATCACCATCGCCAAGCCCGACGGCAAGCCGGTCAACGCCGCTTCCCTGCTCGGCCTGCTCGGCCTCGGCGCCCAGGGCGGCGAAGAGGTCATCCTCGCCTCCGACGCCGAGGGCGCCGACGAGGCCCTCGACCGCCTCGCCAAGCTGGTCCAGGAGGGCCTCGACGAGCTGCCGGCCGCCGCCTGAGCACCGTCGCGAGAGGGGGCGCCGGTTCTCCGGCACCCCCTCTTCTGCATGATCGGCACACCGAGACGGCCCCGGACTCGTCCGGGGCCGTCCTCCGCGTCAGCCCTTGACGCAGACGACCTGCTTCAGGTGCGCCACGATCTCGACGAGGTCCTTCTGCTGCTCGATGACCTTCTCGATCGACTTGTACGCACCGGGAATCTCGTCCACGACTCCGCTGTCCTTGCGGCACTCCACGCCCTTGGTCTGCTCGACCAGATCACGCGTGGTGAACCGCTTCTTCGCGGCGTTCCGGCTCATCTTGCGGCCGGCGCCGTGCGAGGCCGAGTTGAACGCCGCCTCGTTGCCGAGGCCGCGGACGATGTACGAACCGGTGCCCATCGAGCCGGGGATGATCCCGTAGTCTCCGGAACCGGCCCTGATCGCACCCTTGCGGGTCACCAGTAGGTCGACACCGTCGTACTTCTCCTCCGCCACGTAGTTGTGGTGGCAACTGATCACCTCATCGAAGGCGACCTTCGCCTTGGCGAACTCACGGCGGACGACGTCCTGGAACAGTGCCATCATCACCGCACGGTTCTTCTTGGCGTACTCCTGTGCCCAGAAGAGGTCCTGACGGTAGGCACCCATCTGCGGGGTGTCCGCGATGAACACCGCCAGGTCGTGGTCGACCAGCCCCTGGTTGTGCGGCAGCGAGCGGGCGACACCCATGTGATGCTCCGCCAGCTCCTTGCCGATGTTCCGCGAGCCGGAGTGCAGCATCAGCCAGACAGTTCCAGTGTCATCAACGCACAGTTCGATAAAATGATTACCTCCACCGAGCGTTGCCATCTGCTGCATGGCCCGCTCGCGCCGCCACTTCACCTCCGGCGCCACTCCGTCGAAGCGCTCCCAGAAGTCGTCCCAGCCCGCCGTCGCGAAGCCGTGGAGCTTGCGCGGGTCGACCGGGTCGGTGTGGAGGCCGCGGCCGACCGGGATGGCCTGCTCGATCTTGGAGCGGAGGCGGGAGAGGTCGTCGGGGAGGTCCTTGGCGGTGAGGGACGTCTTCACGGCGCTCATTCCGCAGCCGATGTCCACACCGACCGCCGCCGGACAGACGGCGCCGCGCATCGCGATCACGGAGCCGACCGTCGCGCCCTTGCCCAGGTGGACGTCGGGCATCACGGCGAGGCCGTGCAACCAGGGCAGCGAGCTGATGTTGCGCAGCTGCTGCATGGCCTGGCCCTCGACGGTGGCCGGGTCGGTCCACATCCGGATCGGGACCCGGATACCGGGTACCTCGGTGTACGACATGGTTGAACGACCTCCAAAGGTCGGTTGGTTCAAGCCTAGGTGTGGTGCCGCGCGAAGAGTCCCGGTGCGGCTCGGGGAAGATCTGGGGTGCCGGCGCTCAGGCGGCCGGGGGGCGGGCCGGGGTACACGGGAGGGACGGTCGTGGGGAGCGCACTGTGGTCGGCTCGACCCGCATGGTGACCGCCTCCTTTCCGTATCCGTATCGGCTGCCGTGGGATATCTACCCACAGCGCGATCACGCCCTGCAAGGGATTTAACGACGGAGGGCCCGGCGGAGCTGAGTGCTCCACCAGGCCCTGCCCGTACGGGGGTTCAGTCGGTTCAGGAGCTGATCACGGTGACCTCGCCGATGCCGAGCTTGCGCACCGGTTCGGCGATCTCGGCGGCGTCGCCGACGAGGACGGTGACCAGGCGGTCCGGCGGGAAGGCGGCGACCACGGCCTCGGTGGCGGCGGCCGTCGGGAGCTCGGCGAGCTGCCGGTAGACCTCGGCCTGGTAGTCGTCGGGCAGGTGCTGCTCGACCTGGTCGGCCAGGGTGCCGGCGACCGAACCGGCGGTCTCGTACTTCAGCGGGGCGACGCCGACCAGGAATTGCACGGCCTCGTCGCGCTCGGCGTCGGTGAGGCCCTCGGCGGCGAGGGTGCGCAGGATGGTCCAGGTGTCGGCGAGCGCGGGGGCGGTGGAGGCGGTGTCCACCGAGCCGCTGATGGCGAGCAGCGCGCGCCCGCTGCCGTCGGCGGTGGAGCGCAGCGGCTGGGCGAAGGCCCGGACGCCGTAGGTGTAGCCCTTCTCCTCGCGCAGGACGCGGTCGAGGCGGGAGGTGAGGGTGCCGCCGAGGCAGTAGGTGCCGAGGATCTGGGCGGCCCAGGCGGGGTCGTGCCGGTCGGGCCCGATGCGGCCGATGAGCAGCTGGGTCTGGACGGAGCCGGGGCGGTCGACGATGACGACGCGGCCGGTGTCGTCGGCGGTGACCGGGGCGTGGGCGCTGGGGGCGGTGGTGTCGGCCGTCCAGGTGCCGAGGGTGGCTTCGAGCAGGGCGGGCAGGTCGGTGCCGGTGAGGTCGCCGACCACGACGACGGTGGTGGTGGCGGGCCGGACGTGGGCGTCGTAGAAGGCCTGGACGGCGGCCCGGTCGATGGACTTGACCGTGTCGGCGGTGCCGCCGCGGGCGCGGGAGAGGCGGTCGGCGCCGTCGAAGAGTTCGGCGTAGAGGGCCTTGGCGGCGCGGCGGGCGGGGTTGGCCTGCTCGTGGACGATCTCGTCGAGGCGGTTGGCGACGAGGCGCTCGATCTCGTCCTCGGGGAGGGCGGGGGCGCGCAGGGCGTCGGCGAGGAGGCTGAGGCCGCGCTGGAGCCGGCTGGCGGGGACTTCGAGGGAGACCCGGATGCAGGGGTGGTCGGCGTGGGCGTCGAGGGTGGCGCCGGCGCGCTCGAGTTCGGCGGCGAACTCTTCGGCGGTGAGGGTGTCGGTGCCTTCGTTGAGGGCGCGGGCGAGGATGCCGGCGATGCCGTCGAGGCCGTCGGGTTCGGCGGCGAGCGGGGCGTCGAGGAGGACGTCCACGGCGACGAGCTGCTGGCCGGGGCGGTGGCAGTGCAGGACGGTGATGCCGTTGCCGAGGGCGGCGCGCTCGGGGGCGGGGAAGGCCCACGGGCTGGGGGTGCCGGGCTGGGGCTGGGGGTGGAACGTCATGGCGGGGACGTAGTCGGTGCTCATGCGGCAGCGCCCTCCTCTTCGGTCGCGTCGGTGGCGGTCTGGTCGGCGTCGGTGCCGTCGGTGTCCTCGGCCGTGGTGGGCTCATAGACGAGGACGGCCCGGTTCTGGGGGTGGAGGCGGGCCTGGGCGATGGCCCGGACCTCCTCGGCGGTGACGTCGAGCACCTTGGGGAGGGCGCCGCCGAGCAGCTTGGGGTCGCCGAACAGGACGGCGTAGCGGCAGAGTTCGTCGGCCCGGCCGGCGACGGTGGTGAGCCGGTCGAGCCATTCGCGCTCGATCTGGGCCTGGGCGCGCTCGAGTTCGGCGGCGGTGGGGCCCTCGGCGGCGAAGCGGGCGAGCTCCTCGTCGACGGCGGTCTCGATCTGCTCGATGGTGGCGTCGCCGGAGGTCTTGACGTCGAGCCAGCCGAGGCTGGGGGCGCCGGCGAGGCGGAGCAGGCCGAAGCCGGCGGCGACGGCGGTGCGGTCGCGACGGACGAGCCGGTTGTAGAGCCGGCTGGATTCGCCGCTGCCGAGGATGGTGAGGGCGAGGTCGGCGGCGTCGGCCTCGCGGGTGCCATCGTGCGGGAGGCGGTAGGCGGCCATCAGGGCGCGGGAGGGGACGTCCTCGCGGATGGACTCGCGGAGTTCGCGGCCGATGGTGTCGGGGAGGGTGCCGTCGCGCGGGGGCTGCTTGCCGTCGTGGGCGGGGATGGTGCCGAAGTACTTCTCGACCCAGGCGATGGTCTGCTCGGGGTCGATGTCGCCGACGACGGAGAGGACGGCGTTGTTGGGCGCGTAGTAGGTGCGGAAGAACGCCTGGGCGTCCTCCAGCGTGGCGGCGTCCAGGTCGGCCATGGAGCCGATGGGGGTGTGGTGGTACGGGTGGCCGTCGGGGAAGGAGAGCGCGGTGAGCTTCTCGAAGGCGGTGCCGTAGGGGACGTTGTCGTAGCGCTGGCGGCGCTCGTTCTTGACGACGTCGCGCTGGTTCTCCATCGAGGTGTCGTCGAGGGCGGCGAGCAGGGAGCCCATCCGGTCGGCCTCCAGCCAGAGGGCGAGCTCCAGCTGGTGGGCGGGCATGGTCTCGAAGTAGTTGGTGCGCTCGAAGCTGGTGGTGCCGTTGAGGGAGCCGCCGGCGCCCTGGACGAGCTCGAAGTGGCCGTTGTTGGAGACGTTGGCCGAGCCCTGGAACATCAGGTGCTCGAACAGGTGGGCCAGCCCGGTGCGGCCCTTCACCTCGTGGCGGGAGCCCACGTCGTACCAGAGGCAGACGGCGGCGACCGGGGTGAGGTGGTCCTCGGAGAGGACGACGCGCAGGCCGTTGGCCAGGCGGTGCTCGGTGATGGCGATGGCGGCGCCATTTCCTCCGGTGGAGGCGGATGCGGGGGCCGGGTTGGCCATGCGCTCGGGTCCTTCCCGTCGTCGATGTCGGGGTTCGTGTGGCGTTCCCCATTGTGGTGCAACGCGTGGAGGGCGTGGATGTGTCCGCGCGGACGGGGCGTTCGCCAGGGGCGGAAGAGGGGCGCTGGGCGGCAGTGTCGGTGGAAGGGTCCACAATGGGGGCGCTGAGCCGTGATCCGAAGCAGACAGACGCATCAGACAGACGCAAGGGAGCCCCGCCGCGATGGCCCGCCGCAGTTCGCAGACCCCGCCGCCCGGAGATTTCGAGGAGCGGATCCTCGATGTCGACGTTGTGGACGAGATGCAGGGCTCCTTCCTGGAGTACGCCTACTCGGTGATCTACTCGCGCGCGCTGCCCGACGCGCGGGACGGTCTGAAGCCGGTGCACCGGCGGATCCTTTACCAGGCCAACGAGATGGGCCTGCGGCCGGAGCGCGGCCACGTGAAGTGCGCGCGCCTGGTCGGCGAGGTGATGGGCCGGCTGCACCCGCACGGTGACGCGTCGATCTACGACTCCGTGGTGCGCATGGCGCAGCCGTTCTCGATGCGGCTGCCGCTGATCGACGGGCACGGGAACTTCGGTTCGCTGGGCAACGACGACCCGCCGGCCGCGATGCGGTACACGGAGTCGCGGCTGACGGCGGCGTCGATGGCGATGGTGGAGTCGATCCACGAGGACACCGTCGATTTCGGCCCGAACTACGACGGCAGTGAGCAGGAGCCGCTGGCGCTGCCGGCGGCGTTCCCGAACCTGCTGGTGAACGGTGCGACGGGCATCGCGGTCGGTATGGCCACGAACATGCCGCCGCACAACCTGTCCGAGGTGGTGGCGGCGGCCCGGCACCTGATCAAGCATCCGAACGCGGACCTGGACACGCTGATGCGGTTCATTCCCGGTCCGGATCTTCCGACGGGTGGGCGGATCGTCGGCCTGTCGGGCATCCGGGACGCGTACGGGTCGGGCCGCGGCACCTTCAAGATCCGTGCCACCACGACGGTCGAGGCGGTCTCCGCCCGCCGCAAGGGCATCGTGGTCACCGAGCTGCCGTACAACGTCGGCCCGGAGAAGGTGATCTCGAAGATCAAGGACCTGGTCAACGCGAAGAAGCTGCAGGGCATCGCGGACGTCAAGGACCTCACCGACCGCGAGCACGGGCTTCGGCTGGTGATCGAGGTGAAGAACGGCTTCGTGCCGGAGGCGTTGCTGGAGCAGCTGTACAAGCTGACGCCGATGGAGGAGACCTTCGGCATCAACAACGTGGCGCTGGTGGACGGCCAGCCGCTGACGTTGGGGCTGAAGGAGCTGCTGGAGGTCTATGTCGACCACCGCTTCGAGGTGGTGCGCCGGCGCAGCGACTTCCGTCGCCGTAAGCGTCAGGAGCGGCTGCACCTGGTCGAGGGCCTGCTGGTGGCGCTGGTCGACATCGACGAGGTCATCGCGATCATCCGGTCGAGCGACAACGCGGCGCAGGCGAAGGAGCGCCTGATCGAGCGCTTCTCGCTGTCGGAGACGCAGACGGCGTACATCCTGGACACGCCGCTGCGCCGGCTGACCCGGTTCGACCGGGTGGAGCTGGAGGAGGAGCAGGCGAGGCTCAACTCGGAGATCGCCGAGCTGACGGAGATCCTGGAGTCGGACACGCGGCTGCGCAGTGTGGTGTCGGCGGAGCTGGCCGCGGTGGGCAAGCAGTTCGGCACGGAGCGGCGGACGGTGCTGCTGGAGGCGGGGGCGGTGCCGTCGGCGTCGCTGGCGGTGCCGTTGGAGGTGGCGGACGATCCGTGCCGGGTACTGCTCTCGTCGACGGGTCTGCTGGCGCGGACGGCGGACGGTGAGCCGTTCGAGCTGTCGGAGAAGCGGGCGAAGCACGATGTGATCGTGTCGGCGGTGCCGGCGACGGCGCGTGCGGACGTCGGTGTGGTGACGTCGGCGGGCCGGGTGCTGCGGCTGCCGGTGATCGATCTGCCGGCTCTGCCGCCGACGCCGTCGCCGACGCTGGCGGGCGGCGCCGCGGTGGGCGAGTTCCTGCGTCTGGAGGCGGGCGAGCGGGTGCTGGCGCTGACGACGCTGGACGAGTCCTCGCCGGGTCTGGCGCTGGGCACGGTGCAGGGTGTAGTCAAGCGGGTGGTGCCCGAGTGGCCCGCCAACAAGGACGAGTTCGAGGTGATCGCCCTGAAGGAGGGCGACGAGGTGATCGGTGCGGTCGAACTGCGCACCGGTGAGGAGGACTTGGTCTTCATCGCCTCGGACGCCCAGCTGCTGCGCTACCCGGCGGGCCAGGTCCGTCCGCAGGGCCGCCCGGCGGGCGGTATGGCCGGTATCAAGCTGTCGGACGGCGCCCGGGTGCTGTCGTTCACGGCGGTGGACCCGGCGGCGGACGCGGTGGTGGTCTCGGTGGCCGGCGCCTCGGGCACGTTGACCGGTGAGGAGCAGAGCTCCTGGAAGGTCACCCCGTTCGAGCAGTACCCGCGCAAGGGCCGTGCCACCGGCGGTGTCCGGTGCCAGCGCTTCCTGCGCGGTGAGGACGCCCTGGCCTTCGCCTGGGCCGGGCCCTCCCCCGCCCGCGCCGCCACCGCCAAGGGCGCCCCGGTCGACCTGCCCGACCGCGACCCCCGCCGTGACGGCTCGGGTATGCCGGTGACGACGCCGATCGCGGTGGTCGCCGGCCCGGCGTAGCGGCGCCGGGCGGGCGGCGGACGGACTCGCGGCGGGGCGCCTTTCGGTGTCCCGCCGCGGTCTTTTCAGTACGGGTAGCCTTACCTGCGTGAGCACTTGTGCGACGTTGTCGCGTGAACTGTCGGAGCCGTTGGCCGCCACGGCGGCGACCGCCACGACCTGGCTGCTGGTCGAGCAGAGCGGGCCGTGGGGGGCGAAGGCGCTCGGCGAGAGCCATCTGGACTCGGCGGTCGGGCGGGCGCTGGAGGCGGCCGCGGCGGGGACCGGGGTGCGGGTGGCGCTGATCCGGCGGCCCGGGCGGCATGCCGACTGCCTGCCGACGGCGCGGCACGAGGTGATCGTGGCGCACAGCGTGCCGGGCCGGGGCTGGGTACGGCGGGCCGAGGTGGCGGATCCGGCGGAGCTGCTGGGGCTGGACTTCGCGGCGCTGGGCGCCGGGGAGCACGGCGGCTTCGGCACGGACCACGTCGGCGGGCCGGTCGCCCTGGTGTGTACCAACGGCCGCCGGGACCGCTGCTGCGCGCTGCTCGGCCGGCCGCTGGCGGCCGAGCTGGCGGCGGCCGGGCACAGCGAGGTGTGGGAGGTGACGCACCTGGGCGGGCACCGTTTCTCCCCCACCATGCTGGTGCTGCCGTACGGCTACGCGTACGGGCGGCTCACAGCGGAGACCGCCAAGGAGGTGCTGGCGGCGACGGCGGCTGGGCACATGGTGCCGGACTGGGCGCGCGGCTGCTCCGGCTGGGACCGCCCGGGCCAGGCCGCCGACCACGCGGTGCGGCTGGCCACCGGCGAGACCCGGGCCGACGCTCTGACGCTGACGCAGCAGCCGTCCGGTGAAGGCCGCTGGCTGGTGACGGTGCGCCACGAGGACGGCCGCGCCTGGGAGGTCGAGGTGGCCGAGGGCGCGAGTGAACCGCCCCGCCCCGAGAGCTGTGGGAAGGCCGCGGGGACCCCGTCCCGGATGGATGTCGGGTCCGTCCGGGAACTGTGACGGCCCCGCGCCCGTGGGGGTGGGCGCGGGACCGTCGGCTCGGGTTCAGCCGGTGGCAGCCTTGCTGACGAACTCGGTGGTGTAGGTGCGGGCGAGGTCGATCGTGCCTTCCTTGCCCTTGACGTCGGGGTGGAAGGCGGCGAGGACGGCGAGGACCGTCTTGGGGCCGTCGGCGGGCATCACGCCGTCGGTGGTGAACATCGGCAGGGTCGCCTTGATCGCGGCCGCGTACTGTTCGCCGCCGCCCTGCGCGTAGTCGGCGGGCATCTTCGCGGCGATCTCCTCGGGGCTGTGGGTGGACATCCACTTGAGGGTCTTCACGAAGGCGTTGGCGAGCTTCTGGGCGGTGTCCTTGTTCTTCTCCACCCAGTCGGTGTTCATGTAGAGCGAGGACGAGGGGTAGAGCCCGCCGAGCGCGGCGCGCGAGCCCTCGGGGGTGCGCATGTCGTAGAGGATCTTGCCGAGGCCCTTGTCGAGGATGTTGGCGACGGTGGGGTCGGTGGTCATGCCGGCGTCGATGGAGCCCTGCTGGAGTGCGGCGATGAAGGTCTGGCCGGCGCCGACGGCGATCGGGCTGAAGTCGGCCACCGCAGTGCCGTTCTTGACGGCGAGGTACTTGGTGAGGAAGTCGGTGGAGGAGCCGATGCTGGTGACGCCGAGCTTCTTGCCCTTGAAGTCGGCGCCGGACCTGATGGCGTCGGCCTGCTTGGTGGAGACGATCTCGACCTCGCCGGGGGCCTGGGAGAACTGGACGACCGACTCGACGTTCTTGCCCTTGGCCTGGAGGTCGATGGTGTGGTCGTAGAAGCCGACCGCGCCCTGGACGTCACCGGCGAGCAGGGCGGTGGTGGCGTTGACGCCGGCCGGTTCGCTCATCAGCTCGACGTTGACGCCGGCCTCGGCGAAGAAGCCGAGGCGCTGGGTGAGCATGGCGGGCATGTAGATGACCTTGTCCAGGCCGCCGACCATGATCTTGACCTTGGGTCCGTCGACCTGCCGGCCGGCCGGGGCGGCGCCGTTGTGGGAGGTGGAGGCGGCGTCGTTGGCACAGGCGGTGAGCGGGAGGAGCAGGCCGGCGGCGAGGGCGGCTGCGACGACTCTGCTGGTCGGGTTCGGGCGCATGGGTGGGGGTGCCTCTCTACGGACGACGGGAGGGGAGGGAACGGGGGGGTTCAGCGGCCGTCGCCGGAGTCGGCGGGCTTCCAGCGGAAGAGTTTCTTCTCGGCGAAGGTCAGCAGCCCCTCGGTGAGCAGCGCGACGACGGCGAGGATGGTCATGGCGGCGTACACGCCGGCCGCGTTGAAGGTGCCCTGGGCGGCGGCGACGAGCAGGCCGAGGCCCTTGGTGGCGCCGATGTACTCGCCGACGATGGCGCCGATCAGCGCGAAGCCGAAGCTGACGTGCAGGCTGGTGAAGATCCAGGTGGTGGCGGCCGGGATGACCACCTGCAGGGTGACCTTGCGGTTGTTGGCGCCCAGGATGCGGGCGTTGGCGACGAGGTTGCGGTCCACCTCGCGGGCGCCCTGGAAGGCGTTGAAGAAGACCGGGAAGAACACCAGCACCACCGCGGAGGCCACCTTGGAGGCCGGGCCGAGGCCGAACCAGATCAGGAAGATCGGGGCCAGCACGATGCGCGGGATGGCGTTCAGCACCTTGATGTAGGGCCCGAACACGTCGGCCAGGAACCGGATCCGGCCGAGCGCGATGCCCAGCAGCACACCGCCGGTGACGCCGATCACCCAGCCGGTGAGGGCCTCGTAGAGGGTGTAGCCGATCTGTTCGCCGAGCGAGCCCTGGGCGGTGCCGTGGGTGATCCACTGCCAGATCTGCGCCCAGATCTTCGACGGCTGGGAGAAGTTGAACGGGTCGATGACCTCGGTGCGGGCGCACAGCTCCCAGAGCCCGAGGAAGGCGAGGAGCACCGCGACCCTGGCCCCGTACACCCGCAACTTCCGGCTCCGGGCGGCCCGTTCGCGGGCCTCGGTCCTGGTGGTGGGGGCGCCCCCCGGCTTGCCGGCAACGGCGGACGCGGTGGACGCGGTGGACGCGGTCTCAAGCGGCACGACCCGCTCCTCTCTCACGGGTGATGCGCACCTCTTCGCCGAGCGAGGCCCAGATCTCGCGGTACAGCTCGACGAACCTCGGCTCCAGCCGGACGGCCTCCACCGTGCGCGGGCGCGGCAGGTCGACGGTGAAGATCTCCTTGACGGTGGCCGGGCCGGCCGTCATCACCACGACCCGGTCGGCCAGCGCGATCGCCTCGTCCAGGTCGTGGGTGACGAAGACGACGGAGGCTGCGTTGCCAGAGGAACTGGCACCGGCCCACAGCTCCAGCAGCTGGTCGGACATCAGGGCGCGGGTCTGCACGTCCAGCGCCGAGAACGGCTCGTCCATCAGCAGGATCCTGGGCTCGTTGACGAAGGTCTGGGCGAGCGCGACGCGCTTGCGCATACCGCCGGAGAGCTGGTGCGGGTAGCGGTCCTCGAAGGCGCCGAGGCCGACCCGGGCCAGCCAGTCCCGGGCTCGTTCCCGGGCCTCGGCGGCCGGGACGCCACGGAAGCGCGGGCCGGCCGTCACGTTGGACAGGACGGTGCGCCAGGGGAAGACGGCGTCCTGCTGGAAGACGAAGCCGACCTGCGGGTTGATCCCGTCGACCGCCTCGCCGTACACCCGGACGTCGCCCTCGGTGGGCTCCTCCAGGCCGCTGACCAGGGTCAGCGTGGTGGACTTGCCGCAGCCGGTGGGGCCGACGACGGCAACGAACTCGCCCTGCGCCACCGTCAGGTCGAGATCGCGGACGGCGGTGTGCAGCGCGCCGGACGGGGTGCGGAAGCGCTTGGTCGCGCCGGCCAGCTCGATCGCCGGTACCGCCCGCGCCGTGGGGGTTGTGGGGGCTGCCGCCGGGGTTGTGCTCATGTGACCTCCCGGGTCTGTGCTTGCTCCGGGAGGCTAGGAGCGGCCGGGGCAGTGGCGGGAGGCTTCTCGGCGTACTGCGGGTTCTCCGCGTTGAGGGGTGTTCTGCTCGTTTTGCTTCCGCTACAACAGCGGGGACGCGGCTGACAGAAACACCTCGGAAACATAGGGTGTGCCGACCACCCGCCCCACAACCCGCCGACCGGCCGGAAAGCCCGCCCACCGGCCGGGCGCGGCCCAGGCCCCCAGACCACCCGCCCACCCGCAGGACCGCCCGCCCGTAGGACCGCCTGCCGGAAAGCCCGCCCGCCCGAATGTCCGGATGCCCGTAAGCCCGCCCGCCCGCCCGCAGGACCGCCGAGAGGAGGCCCGGATGAAGCACCCCCGTTGGCCCCGCCGGGTCTTCGCCCAGTTGCTGCTGAGCCAGACCGTGGTCACCGTCGGCGTCACCATCGTCACCGCCGGCCTGTTCCTGGCGCCGGTCAGCTCCGAGCTCGACCACGACGCGATGCAGCGCGCGCTGTCGATCGCCCAGGCCACCGCCAATGACGAGGTGATCGCCCGCGCCGCCGAGGCCCGCGACTCCGCGACCGCGCAGCGCAACGCCGAGCAGATCCGGCTGGCCACCGGCGCCAGCTTCGTCGTGGTCACCGACCTGGACGGGATCCGGCTCTCGCACACCGACCCGGACCGGATCGGCCAGCGGGTCTCCACCGACCCGGAGCCGGCGCTCAGCGGCCGCAGCGTCACCGCCATCCAGCAGGGCACGCTGGGGCGCACCGCACGCGGCAAGGTGCCGCTGCGGATCGCTGACGGGCGGATCGTCGGCGAGGTGTCGGTCGGGATCAGCGACGACTCGATCCGGCGGCGGCTGCTGAAGATGCTCACCGGGATCCTGCTCTGCGCGGGCGCCGGCCTGGCCGCGGGCACCGTCGCCACCCTCGCGCTGGCCCGCCGGCTGAAGCGGCGCACCCACAACATCGCGCTGGCCGACATCTCGGCGCTGCTGGTGGAACGCGAGGCGATGCTGCACAGCATCCGCGAGGGCATGGTGGCACTTGACGAGCGCGGCCGGATCCGGCTGGCCAACGACGAGGCGCTACGGCTGCTCGGCCTGCCCGACGGCTGCACCGGCCGGCCGATCGACGAGGTGCTGCCGCCCGGCCGGCTGGCCGACGTCCTGGCCGGCCGGATCGCCGGCACGGACCTGCCGGCCGTCCGGGACGACCGGGTCCTGGTGGTGAACCGGATGGCGACGGCCGAGGGCGGCGCCGTCGTGACGCTGCGCGACCGGACGGAGCTGGAGTCGCTGGTCCGCGAGCTGGACACCACCCGCAGCCTCACCGAGGCGCTGCGGGCGCAGGACCACGAGCACGCCAACCGGATGCACACCCTGCTGGGGCTGCTGGAGCTGGGCCGGCACGAGCAGGCGGTGGCGTTCATCTCCGAACAGTCGGGCTCGCACGCGGTGGTCGCGGCGCGGATCGCCGAGCAGGTGCAGGACCCGCACGTCGCCGCGCTGCTGGCCGGCAAGGCGGCGGTGGCGGGCGAGCGCGGCGTCCGGCTGGCGGTCGCCCCTGCCGCCCACCTGCCGGACGCGGTGGTCGACGCCCGGACGCTGGTCACCGTGCTCGGCAACCTGATCGACAACGCCGTGGACGCGCTGGCTCCGGGCGGCGGCGGCCGGGTGGAGGTGACACTGGCCGCGGCCGGTTCCACCCTGCTGGTCGAGGTCGCGGACAGCGGCCCGGGCGTGCCGGAGGAGCTGCGCGAGCGGGTCTTCGAGGAGGGGTGGAGCAGCAAGGACGCGCCCGCGCACCGGCCGCGCGGGCTGGGGCTGGCGATGGTGCGGCGCCTGGTCGGGCGGAGCGGCGGCCGGATCGTGCTCGACACCGGCCCGCTCGGCGGCGCCCGGTTCACCGTCGAGCTGCCCGAGGCGCTCCACGACGAGCCCGTGCACACCGAGGCCGTACACACCGACACCCTGCCCGCCGATGCCCGGCACCCCGCGGCCGGGACCCTGCCCACCGCACCGCTCGTGGAGGCGTGATGATCGACGTACTCGTGGTGGACGACGACTTCAGGGTCGCCGACGTGCACGCCGCGTACGTGGCCAAAGTGCCCGGGTTCCGGGTCACCGGCACCGCGCACTCGGCCGGCGAGGCGCTGGCCGCGCTGGAGCGCCGCCCGGTCGACCTGCTGCTGCTCGACCACCACCTGCCGGACGAGACCGGCCTCGCCCTGGTCCGCCGGCTCCGCGACCAGGACATCACCTGCGACGTGATGATGGTGACGGCCGCCCGGGACGTCTCCACCGTGCACGCGGCGATGCAGCACGGCGCCCTGCAGTACCTGGTCAAGCCGTTCACCTTCGCCGGGCTGCGGGAGAAGCTCGTCGCCTATGCGCAGCTGCGGCACGCGCTGGCCGGTACGGCCGCCCGCGAGGCCGGCCAGGACGAGGTGGACCGGCTGTTCGCGACCCTGCGCAGCGCGGCGGCCCCGGCGGCCGCCCTGCCCAAGGGCCACTCGGCGCCCACCACGGATCTGGTCCTCGGGGTGCTGCGCCGGGCTGGCCGGCCGCTCTCCGCCCAGGAGGTCGCGGACGCCACCGGGTTGAGTCGCTCCACCGCCCAGCGCTACCTCAAACAGCTGGAGCGCGACAGCCGGCTGCGGCTGACCCTGCGCTATGGCGACACCGGACGGCCCGAGCACCGCTACGTGCTGGCGGCCCGCGCCTGAGTGCCGTCGGCCCGCGCCCGGGCCCGAACACGCCGAACCCCGGCGGGTTCCAGGCCCGCCGGGGTTCGGAATGGGGCGCCGCTCAGGCCGCTCCGGCGCCGGTGAGGGAGCGGACCTCCAGCTCGGCGTAGCGGTCCGGGTCGGCCGGCTCGGGCGAGGTGATCGTGCCGATCCAGCCGGCCAGGAAGCCCAGCGGGATGGAGACGATGCCCGGGTTCTCCAGCGGGAACCAGTGGAAGTCCACCCCCGGGAAGAGCGCCATCTTGGTGCCGGAGACCACCGGCGAGAAGGTCACCAGCACCACCGCCGGGATCAGCCCGCCGTACACCGACCAGACCGCGCCGCGCGGGGTGAACCGCCGCCAGAACAGGCAGTACAGCAGCACCGGCAGGTTGGCCGAGGCGGCGACGGCGAAGGCCAGGCCGACCAGGAAGGCCACGTTCATCTGCTGGGCGAAGAGGCTGAGCGCGATCGCGACCGCCCCGATCCCCACCGCCGCGATCCGCGCGACGCCGACCTCCTGGCGTTCGGAGGCCTCGCCGCCGGCCCCGTCGCCGTCCGCCCGGCCGGCGCGGACCCGCCGTGAGGCCGGGACGGCGGCCCGTCGGCTCCGGCGGCGGCGCGGGCGGCCGCGCCAGGCGCCCGCCCAGATGTCGTGGGCGAAGGCCGCCGAGGAGGCGAGCGTCAGCCCGGCGACCACGGCGAGGATGGTGGCGAAGGCGATCGCCGAGATCAGCGCGAACAGCACCACCCCTCCGGTGGAGCCGTTGCCACCGCCGAGCACCAGGGCCAGCAGCGGGACTGCGGTGTTGCCGGCCGGGTTGGCGTGCCGGACCTCGGCCGAGCCGACCAGGGCGGTGGCGCCGAGGCCGAGCGCGATGGCCATCAGGTAGAAGCCGCCGACCAGTCCGATCGCCCACATCGTGGAGCGCCGGGCGGCCCGCGCGGTGGGCACGGTGTAGAAGCGGGAGAGGATGTGCGGGAGCCCGGCGGTGCCCAGTACCAGGGCCAGGCCGAGGCTGAAGAAGTCCAGCCGGCTGGTGAAGGTCTTGCCGTACTTGAGCCCGGGCTCCAGGTACCGCTGCCCCGCACCGCTGTGCTGGGCGGCCTGCCGCATCAGCTCGGCGACGTCCCCGTGGAAGCGCACCATCAGCAGCACGGTGAGCAGCACCGAGCCGGCGACCAGCAGGACGGCCTTGACGATCTGGATCCAGGTGGTGGCCCGCATCCCGCCGATCGTGACATAGACGATCATCAGACCGCCGACCGCGACGATGGTCCAGGTCCGGGCCTCGGAGCTGTTGGTGCCGAGCAGCAGGGCGACCAGGCTGCCCGCGCCGACCATCTGGGCGACCAGGTAGAACAGGGTGACGACGACGCTGGCGCCGCCGGCCGCCGCCCGGACCTTGCGCCGGCGCAGCCGCAGCGCGAGCACGTCGGCGAGGGTGTACCGGCCGGCGTTGCGGACCAGCTCGGCGACCAGCATCAGGACCACCAGCCAGGCGACCAGGAAGCCGATGCTGTAGAGCACGCCGTCGTAGCCGTACAGCGCGATCAGCCCGGCGACGCCGAGGAAGGAGGCGGCGGAGAGGTAGTCCCCGGAGAGCGCGAAGCCGTTCTGCAGCGGGGTGAAGTCCCGGCCGCCGGCGTAGAAGTCCTCGGCGGCGCTGCCCCGTCGGCCCACCCAGAGGGTGATGCCCAGGGTGACCAGGACGATGACGGCGAACAGCGCGATGGCCAGGTCGTGGTGGTCCCCGGTGGGGGCGACGGGGGGCGGGGTGGCGGTCCTCATCGCAGCTGGTCCTGGGTGTCCCAGCGGAGGCCCAGGGCGGCCCGGTCGCGCTTGGTGCGGGCGTTGCGGGCGTAGAGCCAGGTGAGCAGGAAGGTCGAGGCGAACTGCAGCAGCCCCAGCAGCCAGGCCACGTTGAGCGGTCCGGCGATCTGGCTGCGCATCACGCCGGGCGCACCGGCCTGGGCGGCGACGTACATCAGGTACCAGCCGAGGAAGGCGCCGCTGGTGGGGAAGACGAAATCGCGGTAGCTGCGCTTGATGTCCTGGAAGGCGTCGCTGGCCTGGACGGCGCGGTAGACCTCGGTGCTGGCGTCGACAACCGGCGGGGACGCGACGGGCGGGACCGGCTGCGGGGGCACCGCCTCACCGCGGGCCGGCCGGGCCGATGCCTGGACCGGTGGCGAGGCCGATGCCTGGACCGGCGTCGAAACCGGTGGCGACACCGGTGCCTGGACCGGTGCCTGGACCGGTGCCTGGACCGGTGCCTGGACCGGTGCCGGCCTCGGGGTCGGCGCCGGTCTCGGCGTCGGCGCCGGTCTCGGCCGGCCGGACTGGGGGGCGGCGGCGGGAGCGGCCCACCAGTCGAATCGCTGCCCCTGGCCGGGGCTGCTCGTCTGCGGCTGTGGCACTGCTGCTCCTGGGCCGAGGGGTGTGCTGACCGAACCATGATGGAGGCCTACAAACCCCGCAAACTCCCATTGCAGATACGTTCACTCGATGAGGTGATCGATGATCCGACAGACACTCATGCGACTACTGCTGCGTACCAGTGATTCCGTGTCGGAACGCGTATGCGACCGCCTGCGCCCGGTCCCGGACGGCGGTCTTGGCGAAGAGGTTGTTGATGTGGGTCTTCACCGTGGCCGGGCTGACGAACAGCCGCCGGGCGATCTCGGTGTTGGAGAGCCCCTCGGCGATCAGCGCCAGCACCTCGGCCTCGCGGGCGGTCAGCCCGTCCGGAAGCACGCCCGCGGACGCCGCCGGGGAGTCCGCGGCGCGCTCCGGATTACGTGCGGGGCCGGCCGTGGGGGCCGCGTCCGCCAGCCGCTCCAGCAGCCGCAGCTGCACCTGCGGTGAGAGCCCGGCCGCGCCCGAGCGGACGTCCGCAATGGCCCGGGCGATCTCCTCGCCGCCCGCGTCCTTGGTCAGGTAGCCGCGCGCCCCGGCCTGCAGTGCCGGGAACAGCGAATCGTCGTCGGCATAGGTGGTGAGCACCACCACCTCGGTCTCCGGGTGGGCGCTCCGGATCCGGCGGGTCGCCTCGACGCCGTCGCAGCGGGGCATCCGCAGATCCATCAGGACCACGTCGGGGTGGTGCCGCTCGACCAGGGCGACGGCCTCCTCGCCGTCGGCGGCGGCGCCGACCACCTCGATGCCCGGCAGCAGCCCGAGCAGCATGACGATGCCCTCGCGCACCACCGTCTGGTCGTCCGCGACCACCACTCGGATCGCGCTCACGCCGGCACCCGCAGCAGCACGCGCCATCCTCCCTCGTCCGGGCCCGCCAGCAGGGTGCCGCCGAGCAGTTCCGCGCGTTCGCGCATCCCCAGCAGACCGTACCCGCTGCCGCTGGCCGCCAGCTCGCCGGCCGGCTCGCCGCGCGCCGGGCGGGTGTTGCGCACCTCCAGCTCCACCGCCTCCGGCAGGTAGCGCAGTTCGACGGTGCAGCGTGTGCCGGGGGCGTGCTTGCGCACGTTGGTCAGCGCCTCCTGCGCCGTCCGCCGCACCGCGAGCCCCGCCTCCGCGGCCAGCGGGCGCGGCGTACCGGTGACCGTGAGACCGGCCCGCTCACGCCCCGTCAGCTCCACCAGGAACTCCCCGACCGGGGTGAACTCACCGCGCAGCACGGAGAGCGCCTGCCGGGTCTCGGCCAGGCCGTCCTGTGCCATCCGCCGGGCGGCCACCACCCGTTCGCGGACCTGCTCCCGGTCGGTGCCGGCGTCCAGCATCAGCCGCGCCGCCTCCAGGTGGACGAGCTGCGCGGAGAGGCTGTGGGCCAGTACGTCGTGGATCTCCCGGGCGATCCTGGCCCGTTCGGCGAGCGCCGCGCTCTCCGCCTCGGCGGCCCGGGCGGCCCGTTCCTGGGTGAGCAGCCGGCGGGCGGTGCCACGTGCCTCGGTGTCCAGCCGCAACAGGTAGCCGAGCACGCTGAGCCCCCCGATCGTGGCGCAGACGGCGAGCCAACTCTCCCAGCTGGCCGCCGCGTAGGAGCCGAACGCCACCACGGCCGTGACCAGCGCGGCGGCGATCGGCAGCCGGACCAGGGCGGCGACCGCGAGGCCGGCCCAGGTGAAGTCGGCCAGCACATAGGCCTGCCCCCACTCGGCGAGCCAGGCGGAGCCGATCAGGGTGGCGGCCAGGACGAAGGCGGGCCGTGCCCGCTGCTCCCGGCTGACCTTCAGGAATGCGAGCCACTGCGCCACGACGGCGACCATCCCGGCGCTGACCGCGACCACGCTCCAACCGGTGTACGCCCCCCGGGAGTACGTCCCCCAGACCAGCGTGACGAGCAGCACCGTGCGGCCCAGCACGGTGATGGTCCGCCGCGCCGGGCTCTCCGCGTCCCGCTCCAGCCCCTCCCGGGAGGGCCAGCGGGTCCAGCTCCACCCGGGCACGGGCACTCCTCCTGGCTCGACGGACCGGCGGTCAGCCGGTCATGGTGGCGCGGTACGAGGGCTCCAGGTTCCGCGCCCTCCAGTTCACCACGAGCGACCTGACCAGCAGCAGGACCGCCAGGCCGAGCAGCAGCGCGCTGCCGCTCTGGCGGACGTGCAGCGCCGAGCCGATCCCGAACAGGCCGAGCCGGATGGCGATCATGCCGGTCCAGGCCGCCACCGTGGCCTTGGTTCCCTGCGCCCAGAGCGCGCCGTCCTTGCCGTGCCAGAGCCGGACGGTCCAGCCCCAGACGCAGCCCATCGCGAGCACCACCAGCAGCGAGGTGACGAGCAGTGCGACGGCCGGGGCCTGGTGTGCGTGGTCGACCAGCTGTGGGTCGCGCAGCGCGAGCACGGCGAGGATCAGCGGCGCGAGCCAGAAACGGCGCTCGGTGTCCAGGCGTTGGGCACGCATCTGGCGCTGGACCACCAGGACCATCACCGCGATGATCACGAGGATGTTGACGAGGCCGCTCATCGGTCTCTCCGTTCCGGCGGAAGGGGCTGGGCTGACCTCTCCGACGCTACGGATCCGGCGCCGTCCGGTGATCGGAGCCGGGGTGGACCGGGGGTGGACCGGGCAACGCGAAGGCCCTCCACCCACGGGTGGAGGGCCCTGGCGCGGAACGGGCTGCTCAGGCGTCGATGCGCGAGCGGTCCAGGGTGGCCGCCGAGTCCACGATGAACTCCTTGCGCGGGGCGACGTCGTTGCCCATCAGCAGGTCGAAGATCTTCTCGGCCTGTTCGAGATCGCCCAGGTTGATCCGGCGCAGCGTGCGGTGGCGCGGGTCCATGGTGGTCTCGGCCAGCTGGTCGGCGTCCATCTCGCCGAGACCCTTGTACCGCTGCACCGGGTCCTTCCAGCGCAGGCCCTTGCGCTGGAAGTCCAGCACGGTGGAGCGCAGCTCGGCGTCGGAGTAGGTGTAGTGGTACTTCTCCTGGCCGCGCTTGGGGTTGGTGAGCTCGATGCGGTGCAGTGGCGGCACGGCGGCGAAGATCCGGCCCTGTTCGACCATGGGCCGCATGTAGCGCTGGAAGAGCGTCAGCAGCAGGATGCGGATGTGCGAGCCGTCGACGTCGGCGTCGGCCATGAAGATGACGCGGCCGTAGCGGGCCTGGTCGATGTCGAAGGTGCGGCCCGAACCGGCCCCTATCACCTGGATGATCGAGGCGCATTCGGCGTTCTTGAGCATGTCGCTCACGGACGCCTTCTGCACGTTGAGGATCTTGCCGCGGATCGGCAGCAGGGCCTGGAACTCGGAGTTGCGGGCCAGCTTGGCGGTGCCGAGCGCCGAGTCGCCCTCGACGATGAAGAGTTCGGTGCGGTCGACGTCGTCGCTGCGGCAGTCGGCGAGCTTGGCCGGCAGCGAGCTGGTCTCCAGCGCGGTCTTCCGGCGCTGGGCCTCCTTGTGCTGGCGGGCGGCGACCCGGGTGCGGGCCGCGGCGACGACCTTCTCCAGCACCGCCCGGGCCTGGACCTTCTCGTCCTTCTTGCCGGAGGTCAGGAAGGCCTTGAGCTCCTTGGCGACCACCGCGGCGACGATCCGGTTGGCCGCCGAGGTGCCCAGCACCTCCTTGGTCTGGCCCTCGAACTGCGGCTCGGCGAGCCGGACGGTGACCACCGCGGTGAGGCCCTCGGTGGCGTCGTCCTTGGTGATGTCGTCCTCGGCGACGCGCAGCAGCTTGCCGGCGCGGAGCGCCTCGTTCACGGTCTTGGCGAGCGAGCGCTCGAAGCCGGTGATGTGGGTGCCGCCCTTGGGGGTGGCGATGATGTTCACGAAGGAGCGCAGCGTGGTGTCGTAGCCGGCGCCCCAGCGCAGCGCGATGTCCACGCCGAGGTGGCGGGTGACCTCGGTGGGCGTCATGTGGCCGAGCTCGTCCAGGACGGGGACGGTCTCCTTGAAGGTGCCCTCGCCGCGCAGCCGCAGCACGTCGCAGACCGGCTTGTCGGGCGCGAGGAACTCGCAGAACTCGGCGATACCGCCGTCGTAGCGGAAGGTCGACTCGTCGACCTTGTCGCTCTCGGTCAGCCGCTCGTCACGGACGACGATGGTCAGGCCGGGGACGAGGAAGGCGGTCTGCCGGGCCCGGCTGTGCAGGTGCTCCAGCGAGAGCTTGGCGTCCTTGAGGAAGATCTGCCGGTCGGCCCAGTAGCGGATCCGGGTACCGGTGCGGGTCTTCGGGACCTTGCGGGCCTTGGTGAGGCCGTTGGCGGGCTCGAAGGGCGCGTCCGGGCTGGTCTCGGTGAAGATGCCGGGGGTGCCGCGGCGGAAGCTGATCGCGTGGGTGTGGCCGCCGCGGTCGACCTCGACGTCCAGGCGGGCGGAGAGCGCGTTGACGACGGAGGCGCCGACGCCGTGCAGACCGCCGGAGGCCGCGTACGAGCCGCCGCCGAACTTGCCGCCGGCGTGCAGCTTGGTCATCACGACCTCGACGCCGGAGAGGCCGGTCTTGGGCTCGACGTCCACCGGGATGCCGCGGCCGTTGTCGCGCACCTCCACCGAGGAGTCCTCGTGCAGGACGACGTCGATGCGGTCGCAGTAGCCGCCGAGCGCCTCGTCGACGGAGTTGTCGATGATCTCCCAGAGGCAGTGCATCAGGCCACGGCTGTCGGTCGAGCCGATGTACATGCCGGGGCGCTTGCGGACCGCCTCCAGGCCCTCCAGGACGAGCAGGTGCCGAGCGGTGTAGTTGGAACCGTCGTCGCCGGCCAGCAGTGCGGACGGCACGGTCGTTTCGGCACTCACGCGGCACTCTCCTCGGTGAAGTTCTGTCTCATCGGTCACATCCGACCCGGTCATGTCCGGCTCGGTCACATCCGACCCGGTCACATCCGGGGTGGCATCCGGCCGCAGCCGGACCGTCCGCCAGTGCAGCACACCGCACCGACAGCCGTTCCCCTGTGTGTGCACACCGCTCCGCCGAGTGCACAGCACGGCGGTCCGGTCCCGCGCAGCTTGTACGCGCTGCGCGAACAAGCGCCGCACCGGACGACGGCCGCCGGGGCGCCATCTCCTCCCGGTACCACCGGTCCTGGCGGATCGTGGGGCCGGGCGCAGGCTCCGGAACTGCCGTTATGCAGGCTACCGGGGCCCGGGACGGGGCTTATGCTCCAACCCAGCAGAGGATTATGCTACGCGGACCTCGCACCCGGTCCCGATCGGGCGTTCGAGCGAGAGGCGGATCCTGGGATTCGGTACGCATGAACCACCGGCCCCCGGGGCACGTCCTCATCAACACAGCAGAATCCTCAAAGAAGAAAAGCCACGAGCGGGAACGTTTTCGGCCTGGTTGGATGTTGACCCTGGTACGACAGCTCGTCGAGCTAGAGAAGAGGCGACGTGACTACTGTTCTGACACCTGCGAGCCCGCTCACCGCGGCTGACCGCTGCGACCGCTGCGGCGCCCAGGCTTACCTGCGCGTCGTACTCGCCAGCGGCGGAGAGCTGCTCTTCTGCGCCCACCACGGCCGGAAGTTCGAGCCCGAGCTCAAGAAGATCGCCGTGGAGATACAGGACGAGAGCGGCCGTCTCAGCGGCACCACCACGGCCACGGCCAGCGACGAAGAACGCTGAGCCCAGGCGCCACAGCAGCAATCAGCGACGAGCTGTGTCCGGCCGCGCACCGCGCGCGACCGGCGAGCCGGGCGACAGGTCCCCTTCCGGGGCCGGTCGCCCGGCTCTGCTGTTCTCGGTCCGTCGTTCCCGGGTACTTCCCGGCCCCGGTCAATCCCGTCTCCGGTGCTTCCCGTCTCCGGTGCTTCCTCCAGGCCGGCCGATGGCGCGTCAGAACGTGACGCCACCACTACAGCACGGAGTGCACCGCGTCCGAGACCGCGCCCACCCTGGTGTAGACGCCCGGGTGTGCCGCCTCCGCGCAGCCCGTTCCCCAGGAGACCAGCCCGGCCAGTCGGCCCGCGACGACCAGCGGACCGCCACTGTCCCCCTGGCACGCGTCCTTGCCGCCCTTCTCCTCCCCCGCGCAGACCATGCCGCGGGCGTCGAACCGCCCGTCCGACCCGCCCGGGTAGGCCTGCGCACAGGTCTGGTCCGGGATGATCGGCACACCCACGCTGCGCAGCGTGGGTGAGTAGTTCCCCGTCCCGGTGGTGTCCCCCCAGCCGTAGACCTGTGCCCTGGTGCCCGGCTGGTACGGCTCGGTCTCACCCTGGCCCACCAGGTCGATGACCGGCCGCGCGCCCTGCGACTCGGTGAGCGTGAGCACCGCCACATCGTTCATGTTGGCGGCGAAGGCGTAGTCGGGGTGGATCCAGACCGACTGGACCGGCACCTCGCGGCCGGCCGAGCCACGCAGATCGTCCCGGCCGACCACCACCTTGAGGCCCGGCCGGTCCACCCGCTGGCCCTTGGACTCGTCGTAGAAGCAGTGCGCCGCCGTCACCACCTTGGTCGGGGCGACCAGCGCACCGCCGCAGAACTGCCCGGAGCGGCCGTTGCCGAACTGCTGGCGGCTGGCGACCGCCACCATCCACGGGTGGTCGGCGGTACTCGCACCGGCCCCGCCGACGATCCGGCCCTGCGCCTGGGCGGGGGCGGCCGCCGGGCCGAGCGCGACCAGCGGCGCGGGCAGCGCAGCGAGCACGGCCAACACGGCGGCCCGGTGGCGGCGGCGCGCCGGCCGGGCGGCCGGGCGTGCCGGTGTCGGGGCGGCGGTCGGCAGATCCGCGCGGTCCGGATTGGGCAGCACCGTGTCTCCAGTTGGCTCGGCAGCAGGCAACCGGCACAGCGTAGGTGATCGACTACGCCCTGCGACCGCTTCTCGTGGTGCCGCCACCCGGACGAGCGACAACCGCCACCCGGACGCTGACGCACCCGGCCCCGGACGTGCGAAAAGGCCCCGCGGACGCGCGACGGGGCCCGATGCGGACACGGCGAGGCCGCACGGACGCGCGGACGCGGCCCGCCAGGCATGCGAAGAGGCCGCGCCAACATGCGGAAAAGGCCTCGCGGACATGCGAAGAGGCCCGGAGCGGTGTGCTCCGGGCCTCTTCCGCAGGGCTACCGCCCTACATGGTCCTGCCTGTCAGTCCAGGTAGTCGCGCAGCACCTGGGAGCGCGACGGGTGGCGCAGCTTCGACATGGTCTTGGACTCGATCTGGCGGATGCGCTCACGGGTGACCCCGTACACCTTGCCGATCTCGTCCAGCGTCTTCGGCTGACCGTCCGTCAGGCCGAAGCGCATCGAGACGACGCCCGCCTCGCGCTCGGACAGGGTGTCCAGCACCGAGTGCAGCTGCTCCTGGAGCAGGGTGAAGGAGACCGCGTCGGCCGGCACGACCGCCTCGGAGTCCTCGATCAGGTCACCGAACTCACTGTCGCCGTCCTCACCCAGCGGGGTGTGCAGCGAAATGGGCTCGCGGCCGTACTTCTGGACCTCGATGACCTTCTCCGGGGTCATGTCGAGCTCCTTGGCCAGCTCCTCCGGGGTGGGCTCGCGGCCCAGGTCCTGGAGCATCTGGCGCTGGACGCGGGCCAGCTTGTTGATGACCTCGACCATGTGCACCGGGATACGGATGGTGCGGGCCTGGTCGGCCATCGCGCGGGTGATCGCCTGGCGGATCCACCACGTGGCGTAGGTGGAGAACTTGTAGCCCTTGGTGTAGTCGAACTTCTCGACCGCGCGGATCAGACCGAGGTTGCCCTCCTGGATCAGGTCCAGGAAGAGCATGCCGCGGCCGGTGTAGCGCTTGGCCAGCGAGACGACCAGTCGGAGGTTGGCCTCCAGCAGGTGGTTCTTGGCGCGGCGGCCGTCCTCGGCGATGATCTCCAGCTCGCGCTTGAGCTTGGGAGCCAGCTTGTCGGCGGCCGAGAGCTTGTCCTCGGCGAACAGGCCGGCCTCGATGCGCTTGGCGAGCTCGACCTCCTGCTCGGCGTTGAGCAGCGGGACCTTGCCGATCTGCTTGAGGTAGTCCTTGACCGGGTCGGCGGTGGCACCGGCGACGGCGACCTGCTGGGCCGGGGCGTCGTCCTCGTCGTCGTCGGAGAGCACGAAGCCCTGCGACTCCTCCTCGGGCTCCGCCTCCTCGCCGGCCTTGTCGCCGGGGAGGGCGACGTCCTCGAGGAGCTCCTCCTCGCCGACGAGCTCCTCGTCGCCCTTGCCCGCCTTGGCGGACGCGGTCTTCTTGGCGGCGGTCTTCTTGGCCGGGGCGGCGGTCTTCTTGGCCGCGGCCTTCTTGGCCGGGGCCGCCTTCTTCGCCGCGACCGCCTTCACCTCGGCGGCGACGCTGGTCGCCCCCTCGGCGGTGATGTCGGCGGACACCGTGCTGACCGAGGCGGCGGCGGCCACGACGGCCGGAGCGGCGACGGGGGCACCGGGCGCGATCCGCACGGGCGGCTTGGTCGGGGCCGCCGGGGCAGCCGGGTTCCGGGTGGTGACCGCCTTGGTGGCGGTGCGCTTGGTGGGGCTCTTGGCCGCGACGCTCTTGCGCTTGGCGCCGGCCGGTTCGGCCGCGCTGACCATGAGATCCACCCCCTCCTCAATCAGCACCTGGTTGAGGCTGCGCATGACGTTCTTCCACTTGGTGACCGGGATCTGGTCCGCCTCGAACGCCTGGCGCACGTCGTCACCGGCGATCTGCCCCTGGGCCTTGCCCCGCTCGATGAGCGCCAGCAGAGCCGCGGACTCGGCGATCTCGGGGGGAAGTGAACGGGATGTGCTGGCCGACACGAACAACCTCTCGGACGATGAGTGGACTCGAACCCGTACCGGCCGCCCGAGCGGGCGGGGAAGGAAATCGCGCGTCAGGCACGCGGTGTCGATTCCGACCGACTCGGGCTTGAGGACTGGGTTTGCAGGACGGCAGCAGCGCCGCAGACCAACACAGCATTCTGACATGTTGGGGTATTCCGGAGCTGCTTCCGCTCTGGAGACATCGCTGCTACTCGTCAAGTGTTACGCATGGCCTTCGTGTCGCGGGTCACACCGCTCGGCGCCCGCGACCCGGGGCCGGCTTCCATCATCGCGCACTCGCGCCGAAGTCGGTTGGCATGGGCAGGACATATCAGCGTGGCGAGAGGCCCGGGGCCCGGACGGGCGGGTGGGCGGCCCGGCACGAAAGGGCCCTCCGACCGCGCCGTGGGGTGCAGCCGGAGGGCCATGGGTTCGCCGGGGTCGCTCGGTCGCAAGGTGGGCGGCTCAGTGCTCCCGAGGGGCCGGGACGGACGGCTCGATCTCCGGGTGGACGGTGAGCAGCGCCCGCATCGCGACCTCGCCCGCGGTGCCGTCACCGGTGCCGAGCGCGTCCACCAGCCGGGCGTGCAGGCTGACCGAGGCCTCCGAGGGGCGCTCGCAGGCCGTGGCCGGACCGCCGGACACCTGGAGCGCACCGGAGACGATCCCGGAGAGGTGCTCCAGCATCCGGTTGCCGGCCATCTGCAGGACGAGGGCGTGCAGCTCGGCGTCGGCCCGCGAGAACGTGGAGAGGTCGGCCTGGGCGGAGGCGTGGCCCATGATCTCGATCAGCTCGACCAGCCGCTGCTGGACGTCCTCCCGGCCGTGGCCGGCGGCGAGCCGGGCCGCCAGCGGCTCGATCGCCCAGCGGAGCTCGAACAGCTCCCGGCGCTGCTCGTCGCGCTGCGGGCCGAAGGCACGCCACTCGATGATGTCCGGGTCCAGCAGGTTCCAGTCGCCGACGGGACGGACCCGGGTGCCGACGTTCGGCCGGGCGCTGACCAGGCCCTTGGCCTCCAGCACGCGCAGCGACTCGCGGACCACGGTGCGGGAGACCTCGAACCGCTGGCCGATCTCCTCGGGGACGAGCGGGCGGTCGGCGCCGAGGTCACCCGAGACGATCATCTGACCGAGCTGCTGCACCAACTGGCCGTGCAGACCGCGGCCGCGGCTGCTGGTGGTCTTGCGGCCGACCCGGGCCAGGTCCGACTCGGCGCCCTCCCAACGGGGCGCCGGCGGGATCGGCCGGTCGGCGTACGAGAAGCGGTCCAGGTCGCCGGAGCCGGGGATGGCGCCTTCGGCGGAACGGGCGGGGGTCATGGTGGGGTGCGCAAGGGTACTCACAGGTCCTTTGTCGGCGATCGGCGGGCGCAGCTTGAGGATTCTCGTGAAAAGCACACGAAAGGGTGATCGACCGTGACTGGATAATTGACTTCTTATCAGGAAGAACCGCGCATTACGGTCACAGCTGGTCGATCTTGGCGGACCGTCAGTGACGGCCGGGCCCCGGCGGGGCTGTCCGCGAGAGCCGGGGCGGTGCCTTCAGGCGCCTCAGAGCGCGCGGCGACGGGCCTGGACCAGGAGCGTCGCGAGCAGCAGCACCAGGGCGGGCGCCGCCACCGCCGCCAGCAGCGCGGGATCGGTCAGTGCCGAACCGCCCGCCGCAACCCTGCGGTCCCCGCCGTACACCCATCCGTACGCCCACTCGATGCCGGACTGGAACGGCAGCAGCTCCGCCGCACGGGTCGGCCAGGCCGTCCCCGTCTGCCGCAGCAGCAACGCCACCCCGGACTCCAGCAGCGGCGGCAGCGCGCAGAGCAGCAGCACACCGGCGGCGGCACTGCGGGTCAGCGAGGCCGTGAGCACACCCGTCCAGCCCGCCACGACCACCAGCCCGACGAAGGCCAGCAGCGCCGCCGGTACGCCGTGGCCGACTCCGAGGGCCACCGGGGCGAGCAGGCCCGGGAGGTCGGCGAGCCCGGTCAGACCCGCCGAGGACAGCGCCCCCGACACCCCGTCCGAGAGCGCGGCCGGGTCCGACCAGGCGGCCACCGTCACCCCCGCCGGCAGGGCGAGGTTCACGGCCACCGCGTCGACCAGCAGGGTGGCCAGCGCCAGCAGCCCCGCGACCGGACCGATCACCACCAGCTTGGCCAGCAGCAGCCGCACCCGCCGCAGGTACGACACCTGCGAGGCCGGCAACCCCGGGTGCCGCACCTCGTGCCCGTAGGAGAGGGCGCCCAGCACCCCGGCACCGAGCGCCGCGAACGGCAGCGGGATCAGCGGGACGGTCGCCGTCAGCAGCCGGACGCCCGCCAGCCCGGACAACGAACCGGACAACGGGCCGGTCGGCGTCTGGGCGGCCAGCACGGCGGCCACGACGGCGTCGCAGAGCAGCACCGCGGCGAGAAGCAACCAGGTGGAGCGGAGGCCGCGCAGCCGGCGCAGCTCGTAGGCCAGGGCACGCACGGTTCACTCGCTCCGGTGGTCGGGGGTGTGGGAGGACGCGGGGGTGGAGGTCTGGGCAGGGTCGAGGCTGTGGGCGGGCTCGAAGCTCTGGGCGAGGTCGGAGCCGCAGGCGGGGGTGGAGCTCCAGCCGGGGGCGGAGCTGCGGGTGTGGTCAGAGATGTGGGTGGGGTCAGAGCTGTGGGTGGGATCAGAGCTGTGGGTGGGATCAGAGCTGCGGGTGGGGGCGGCTTCCGGGTCCAGGCGGCCGAGGCGGATGGTGTCGGCGGTCAGCAGGTCTCCGGCGGCGGCCTCCTCCGACCGGTCGCGGGGCGTGGTGGCGGCCTGACCAGCACCGCCGGGCCGGACCAGAGCGCTGAGGCCGTCCCGGAAGAGGCGGTCCACGGCGACGGTCGGGGAGGTCTCGGCGGGGTCGGCGGGGTCGGCGGGGTCGGCCGGATCGGCCGCGTCCGGGCCGGAGGGCGGAGCGGGCGGGGCCGGGCGGGCCGCTCTGGCGACCGCCGACAGCGCGGTCGCCGCAGAGGTGGAGGCGGCGGCCCCGGCGGCGGCAGGGGCGGGAGTGGAGGGGAGGGCGAGGGCGGGGAGTGCGACGCCCGCCGGCGTCCTCGTGGTGGACTGGGGCACGTGGGCCTGTCCGGCCCCGGCCGCCTCCGATGCCCGGGGCCGGACAGGCTCCGGCCTCGGCTCCTCGCTCACCGCAGGCATCGCCTGAGTGGCCGTTGCCTGGTCCGCCACCGGCTCGTCCGCCGACCGGCGGGCCTTCACCGGGCGCGTCCTGACCGGACGGTCCGGCACCGGTTCGGCCGACCTCCGACCGGCCGGGGCCTGAGCGGCCGGCATCTGACCGGCCTGCTCCCGCTCGCCCCGTGCCCGCTCGCCCAGCCCCTGCCCGGCCGGTGCAGGGCGGACGTGGAGGTGGCCGGAGCGGCCCGAGGCCACGGGCAGCGTGGCGCGGGGAGCCGGCTGCTCGACCACCCGGTCGGCGAGTTCGTGCAGCAGGATGCCGTGCTGGTAGGCGAGTTCGCCGATCTCGGTACGGCCGATCCCCGCCACCGCGAGGCCCGCCCCGCCGTCGCGGCGCACCTGCGCGCCCTGGCCGACCAGAAGATCGGCGAGCCGGGCCATCTGCGGCCCGCGCACGGCGACCTCCGGGCTGAGCCGGGTTCGGCGGAACTCCGCCTCCGGCTGGTCGGCCACCATCCGGCCCTGGTCGAGCGTGATCACCCGGTCGGCGAGCCGGGCGGCCTCCTGCGGGGTCCGGGTGGTCACCAGGACCGTCCCGCCCGCCACGCCGAACGAGCGCAGGAAGGAGTGGAACCACTCCACATTGCGCGGCGACAGGCCCTCGGTGGGCGCGTCGAGGACGAGGGTGCCGGGGTCTCCGAGCAGGGCGGTGGCGAGCGCCAGCCGGCGGTGCATGCCGGGCGAGAAGGTGCGCAGCCGCTGCTCGCAGACGCTGGCGAGCCGGGTCTGCTCCAACAGCTCGTCGGCCCGCCGGGCCGGCACTCCGACGGCCGCCGCCAGCATTCTGAGGTGGCTCCGGGCCTTCCGGCCGGGGTGCCCGGCAACGGCCCCCTCGGCTCCGCCCGGGCCGGGCAGCAGCACGCCGACCTCCCGCTCGGGGTGCCGCAGCCGGCGGTAGGTGCGGCCGTCGAAGAGCGTGACGCCCTGGCCGCGTTCGAGTTCGAGCATCAGCCGCAGCGCGGTGGACTTGCCCGCACCCTCGGAGCCGAGCAGCACCGTCACCGCTCCCGGACGGGCGTCGAAGGTCAGATCGAGCACCGCCGGCGGGCCGCCCCTGCGGTAGACCTTGGTCAGTCCGGTGATCTGGATCATCGCTGGCTGCTCCCATGCCCTCGGCCGACCTGCGTCCCTGCGCGACGCGGGGGGGGTGGCCCGCAGGAACGCGTAGAGAGAAGAGGGGGGGGGAACAGGGGTCGTAGGGATGCTGGGGGAGGGGGGGGGGGGGGTGGGGCAAGCCCCTACCACACAAGAGGAAGCGC
>NZ_JBVJCO010000022.1:66049-97712 GCF_055588525.1 Kitasatospora sp. NPDC041988 | reverse complement strand
ACCCCCCTCTCCCCTCCCCCCCCCCCCCCCCCCCCCCCCCCCCTCCCCCCCCCCTCCCCCCCCCCCCCCCCCCCCCCCCGCCAGCACATTAGGGGGCCGCCACGGCGATTCCGGGCATTGCGGGAGCGGCGCGGGCTCGCCGCCCGCACACCTCACCCGATCAGGGGACAATCCGATCCGGCGACGGCCGCCGGGTGGCGGGGAGGCAGGGGTCGGGGCAGGCAGCGGACGGGGTGGCCGGGCAGGCCGTGGGCCGTCGGCTCAGGACTCCGGGCGCAGCATCGGCGGGTTGAGCACGGTGGCCCCGCCCGCGGTGAACAGCTGCGCCGGGCGCCCGCCCTGACGCGTCGTCGTGCCGCCCGAGGGCAGCAGGAAGCCGGGGGTGCCGGTGACCTTGCGGTGGAAGTTCCGGGGATCGAGCACCACGCCCCACACGGCCTCGTAGACCCTGCGCAGCTCGCCGACGGTGAACTCGGGCGGGCAGAAGGCCGTGGCCAGCGAGGAGTACTCGATCTTGGAGCGGGCCCGCTCGACCCCGTCGGTCAGGATCAGCCCGTGGTCGAAGGCGAGCGGGACTTCGTCGGCCGGGCTCTTTCCGAGCAGTTCGGTGACCGGGGCCCAGCGGGCGCTGCTGGCGTCGCCACCGGCGCGCGGGGTCGGCAGGTCGGGCGCCAGGACCAGGTACGCGACGCTGACCACCCGCATCCGGGGGTCGCGCTGGGGGTGGCCGTAGGTCGCGAGCTGTTCCAGGTGGGCGCCGGCCGTGCCGGGGCTCGCCGCATCGTGGCCCGGGGCGGAGTAGGCGCGCAGGCCGGTCTCCTCCGCCAGCTCCCGGGAGGCCGCCTCGGCCAGGCCCTCGTCCGGGCGGACGAAACCGCCGGGCAGGGCCCAGTAGCCCTGGAAGGGGGGCTCGCCCCGTCGGACCAGCAGGGCGCACAGCGCGTGGTCCCGCACCGTCAGCACCACCAGGTCAACCGTGACAGCGAACGGGGGGAAGGCCGACGGGTCATAACGCGACATGGCGACGATCATAGTCGTCTCTCTGACGATAAGCACAGGCCCGTGCACGGACTGTGCCGTGACGGTCCGGTGATCACCCTGCCCCGGCCCTCGGCCGCGCCTCCGGGGCGGGGCCGGGGACCTTACCGGGGGCGGGGGCCGGGGCGGGGGCCTTCCCGGCAAGCCGCCGCCCGCCCTGGTGCACCCGCGTGGGGGCGGCGGCGTCAGCGGGCGACCAGCTGCAGCTCCGTGGACGCCTCCTCGACCATCGCGACGCCGATCCGGCTCACCCGGACCGAGAACGGCTCCCCGGCGACCCGCAGGCCGGTCAGCTGTAGCTCGCCGAGCGGCGCCGTGCTGGCCGGGCGGACCAGCACCCGCCCGCCCGGGACGTCGGGGCGGACCCCGGCGAGGGAGAACACCGCGTGCACCGCGCCGGCCGCCGAGACTGCCGCCGGGCGGCAGGCCGCCGGGTGCGGCACGGGCGGGCAGCCGAGCGTGCGCTGCTCCCCCGCATACATCTCGGGCAGCCGCCCCTCGAAGTGGGCGGCTGCGCCGAGCAGGCCCTCCAGCAGGGCGCCGGCCTCGTTCTCGTGGCCCGCCTCAGCCAGTCCGGCGATCGCGAGGGCGGTCTCGTGGACCCGCACGGCTCCGCTGCGGTGGCCGAGCGGGTTGAACCGGGGTGACTTGGCGCTGAGCGTGCGCAGGCCCCAGCCGCTGTCCAGCTCGGGCGCGGCCAGGCGCTGGGCGAGCAGCCTGGTCTGCTCGCGCTCCAACAGGCTCTCGTGCCGCCCGCCGTCGGCGGAGAGACCGGGGTCGAGGAGGTGGACGAAGGAGGAGGCAACCGCGGGCAGCGGCTGGCCGCCCGGTCCCAGGCCGGCCGCTGGCCGCCCGCCGGAGAGGTCGTCGATCCAGAACCGGTCGCGGAAGCGCCCGCGCAGCGCGGCCGCCCAGCTACGCCACTCCTCGGCGCCGGGACGGCCGAAAGCCGCCAGGAGGTCGGCGCCGTGCAGGGCGGCGCGGTGCGCCTGGGCCTGGACCTCGGCCCGGGCCGGCACCGGGTGGGCTGCGCGGTCCTCCGCCGGGCGGCTCAGATCGGTGACGAAGCCGTCGACCAGGCCGTCACGGAGTGCCCCGAGCGCGCGCTCGGCGGCCGGGAGCAGCTCGGCGACCTCCTGCCGGGGCAGTCCCCAGCGCCAGGCCTCGGCCAGCACGGTGACGAACAGCAGCGTCGCCTCGGTGGCGGTGCAGGTGGGCGGCAGCTCCGGCCCGCCGTGCCGGAGGGCACCGGGCAGCAGCCCCTCGGGGCGACGGCCGGGCCCACCCTGGCCGCCGCTCTGACCGCCTGGTCCGTGCACCGGTCCTGCCGGGCCGGCCTGGCCTGCGGCGGGACTGAGCTGCTGACGGCGGGCCAGCGCCCGAAGGGTGCCGGCGGCCAGCCGGGTGCCCAGTGGGAGCATCAGCCGGGCCGCCCACAGTGCGTCCGCCGGGGCGAGCCCGAACCGCCACGGCGCTCCGGAGGCCGGGTAGAAATCGGTGGGGCGGTCCGGGTCGGCGAACAGCAGGCCGCCGAGGGCGTCCAGGGAGCGCGGCACCAGCAGCTCGACCCGGGGATCGTCGCTACGGACCTCCGGCTCCGCCCAGGGCAGCGGGACTCCGGTGCCGCGCCCGCCCGGCGGCCGGGGGCCGGGGACGGTGCTCTCCAGCTCGGTGCGCAGCTCGACCGACCAGCGCGCGCCGGGCTGGACCTCGAGGTCCCAGCGCAGTACGCCGGCGCCGGCCAGGACGGCGTGCGGCGACGGCTTGGCACTGACGACGGCGGCGTGGGAGGGGCCCACCCAGCGCAGCCCCGCGGACTGCACCTGGCCGGGCAGGTCCGGCGACCGGTGCCCGGCGGCGATCTCGCCGACCGGGCCGAGGTCGGTGCCGAGCGCGATCTCCAGCGGCAGCCGGGCAGGCCGGCTACCGGCGTTGCGGACGGTGACGGTCTCGACCCCGTCGGCGTGGCGCAGCCGCTCGACGGTGAGCGCCGGGTCGGGGTCTGGGTCCCCGGGGATCCGGACGGCGCCGAGGAACCGGGCCTGCGCCGCCGTGGTCGGGGTGCTCTGGAGAGGCAGCGGCTCCATGCCGCCGAGCCGCAGCTCCATCCGGGCCAGCACCCGGACGCCGGAGCGGTAGAAGCCGTGGAGGCCGTGACCGCGCAGTTGCCCGTCGGGGCCGGAGGCGGCCATCGCGGGCGCGTTGACGCAGAGCACCGCGTGGTGGACGGCGGCAGGCTGCGGGCGCGGCGGTGCCGCGGACCGGGCCTGGCCGACGGGGGCGCCTCCGGGGACCTGGTCGGGACGGCCGACCGGTCTCGGCGCGCCGACCACGCTCTCGGCCGGCATGGCCTGTGGCGGCCTCGCCTGTGGTGGCCTCATGGCGGTCACCGGACTCTCCTCCCCTCGGCGGTCCGGTGGCCGGTCAGGCCGGTGGGCCGCGAGCATGCTCGATCGCGTGCTGATGGTGCCTGGCCGGCGGAGGTTCCCGTCGGCGTGTGTGCCGTGTCTGGCCGTACCCGGCGTCGGGTCGTGCCATGCGGCGCGCGGTACCGCTCCGGTACCGGCCCCGCCTCGCCCCAGCACGCTGTTGTGCCCCGGGGCGTCGTCATGTCCGGCGTCCGGCCGTGCCCGCGACGCCCTGTCCCGGCCGGTGCCCTGGACCGGCCGTCGTGGGCGGCGGCAGCACGCCGTACGTCCGCGGGCGCCTGTCCGCCGGCTCGGCCGCCGTCGGCGCCCCGACGGCCGCGGCTGCGGGCGCGCCGCGACTCCGTCCGCCTCCGGGGCCCGGAGGCCGACCTGACGCAGTGCCCCCGGGGTGAACGCTGCCGACCGGTCACAGGTAACGCCCGGCGCGCCGGTTCGGCCTGCCGGTCCGCAGCGGCGGGCGGTCATGCCGCCGCCGACGGAGCCCGGCCGCCCCGTGCCGGTGTCGTTCCGGGTCGGACGCGCCCTACCGGGGTTGCCGGCTGGTCTCGCCCGGCACAGCGGGCGGACGGCGCAGCAGGCGGGTGGCCAGGGGCGGCTACCCGCCGGACCGGTGCCCGACCGCCGCCAGGATACGGTGCGGGGGTCGCGGCGCCCGCACCGGCAACACCGTGGACGGCGACGCGACCGCTGTGACCTGCACATACCGAGGAGTTGTATGTCCACCGCCAGCCGGCTGCCCGGGATTGTCACGACCGACCACGTCTTCCAGCTGCCCCTCGACCACGCCGCCCCGCAGGGCGAACAGATCGAGGTGTACGCCCGTGAGGTGGTGGCCCCAGGCCGCGAGAAGGACGACCTGCCCTGGCTGCTCTTCCTCCAGGGCGGGCCCGGCGGCAAGGCCGGACGCCCGCTCGGCCGCGACGGCTGGCTGGAGCGCGCCCTCGACGACTACCGGGTACTCCTGCTCGACCAGCGCGGCACCGGGCGGTCCACGCCCGCGAACCGGCAGACCCTCGCCCGGCGCGGCGGCGCCCAGCAGCAGGCGGACTACCTGGCGCACTTCCGTGCGGACTCGATCGTTCGGGACGCCGAGCTGATCCGCCGCCGGCTGCTCGGCGACGACCGGCGTTGGAGCGTGCTCGGGCAGAGCTTCGGCGGCTTCTGCACCCTCACCTACCTCTCGATCGCGCCCGAGGGCCTGCACGAGGCGTTCATCACCGGCGGCCTGGCCGGCCTGCGCAGCTCGGCCGACGACGTCTACCGGGCGGCGTACCCCCGGGTCGTCCGCAAGAACGAGGAGCACTACGCCCGCTTCCCGCAGGACGTCGAGGCGGTGCGGCGGATCGCCGCGCACCTGGCCGCCTCGCCTGCGCGCCTGCCCGGCGGCGGGCTGCTCACCGTCGAGGCGTTCCAGGCCCTCGGGATAGTGCTCGGCGGCGGCAACGGCTCCGGCAGCCTGCACTACCTGCTGGAGGAGGCGTGGGTGGAGGGCGCGACCGGGCCCGAGCTGTCCGACACCTTCCTGTCCGAGGCCCAGGCGAAGCTCTCCTTCGCCGAGGGGCCGCTCTACGCCGTGCTGCACGAGTCGATCTACGGGCAGCGATCGGTGGACCGGGCCGGGACGGCGTGGTCGGCCGATCGCGTCCGCAAGGAGTTCCCGGAGTTCGACGCCCGGGCTGCGCTGGAGTCCGGGGCTCCGGTGCTGTTCACCGGGGAGATGATCTACGCCTGGACGTTCGACACCGACCCGGCGCTGCGGCCGCTGAAGGAGACGGCGGAGCTGCTTGCCGCCCGCACCGACTGGGCCGACCTGTACGACCCGGCACGACTGGCCGCCAACGAAGTGCCGGTGGTCGCAGCGGTCTACCACGACGACATGTACGTCGACACCGCCGACTCGCTGGCGACCGCCCGTGCCGTGCGCGGCCTGCGGACGTGGATCACCAACGAGTGGGAGCACGACGGCCTGCGGGTGAGCGGCGGCAAGGTGCTCGACCGCCTGCTCGCGATGGCCCACGGCGAGGCGTAGCCGGCCGAGGAGTGACAGGCCTGGGTGTGCCGGCTCTGGGCCCGGCAGGCCGGGGCGCGTCACTCCTGGGCGCGGCAGGCCGAGCCGCGGCGGTTCGAGGCGCAGCAGTTCGAGGCGCAGCAGACCGGAACGGACAGCCCGGGCCCGCTCCGGGGAGGGCCCGGCGCCCCCGCCGGTCGGACGGAGCAGTTGCCCCGTCCGACCGGCGGAGGGGCGCAGCGGGCACGACCGGCCGATGGCGGTGTCACTCCACATGCCGGGATCCGATCACCGGGCGCCGGACGCCCCGGCACCGGTCGCGTCGGCCGTTCGGAGCAGCCGGTGCGGCGGGCGCCCACGGCAAGGCGCGGCCGAGCCGCAGCTTGCGCGCGGAGCGCGGCTGGGCCGACGGCCGGCACCCCGCCGGGCGGTCCGTCCGCTGCCGTAGCTGCGTGACCGTACCGTCGGCCGACCCGCCGGACCCGCCGGACGCGCCCTCGGCCCGGTCCACCGGTTCCGGCAACGGAACGGCACCCGAGGCGGTGGGGGCGGCCGGCCCGGCCGGACCTCGCCGGGCGCGCCGCCGCCGGGTCTTGGCCGGGGCGGGATCACGTGGCTTGTCAGGCCCGCGGTCCGAAGCCCGCTCCGGGCCCCGCTCCAGGCCCAGCTCCGGCCCGCCCGGCGGACCGCCCTCGGGGCCGTGCTCCGCATCGCGAGCCGGGCCGCCTTTCAGGCCGACGGCTGCCTCGGCCCCCTCTGCCTCCCCGGTACGGCGGCGCCGCTCGGCATCCGCCCTCGCCAGCAGGGGGGCCGGGGAAAGCCCGCCGTTCAACGACTCGTAGAGCAGCTGGGCGAGCAGGTAGGAGGGGTCGAGGCGGAGCGTGTGGGCAAGCACGACCCGAGCCGTCGCGGTGTCCCCCGCGACCCAGGACACCCAGGCCAGCAGGGTGAGCGGGGGCGGCGCGTAGCCCGTGTAGGGCGGCACACAGCGCCGGGCGAGGAAGCGCCAGAGCCGCTGGGCGGGAGCGAGCTCGGCAGGCCTGGCGTACTCGGCGGCGCGGTCCCGGGTGCGCCGGTCCCGGAGGGCGACGAGGAGCTGTGCCGTCCGGCGCTCGTCGAGCTCACGGGCACCGGCCATGAACTCGGCAACGGCCCGGTCGAGCAGCTCGGCGCCCTGCTCCGGGGAGAGCACCGGCCCACGCCCGGCTCCCCCACCGCCCACGGCCCGGGCGAGCGCCAGGCGCTGGGAGTCCGCGCCGGGCGGGCCGATCGGCGCCAGCCCGGCGACGATCGCCTTGCGGCTGCCGCGCGGTGCGAGACCGGCCAAGGTGGCCGCCACGGCCACCGCTCCGGGGCCGGGCGCGTGCCGGATCGGATGGCCGGCCGGGTCGCAGCACCCTTCGCGGCGGCAGAGGAAGGACCACCAGCGGCCGGCGGAGACACAGAGCGACTCCTTCACCGGCACTCCCCTGCTCTCGAAGGCCGCCCGCAGCTCCGCCGCGAGCGGTCTGAGCCCGTCGAGCACGGACCGGCCGTGCTCGGTGCCGGGATCCTGGCAGAGATAGACGAGCACCTGGGCCGGGCGGCGATCCCGCTGCTCCGACAGGCCGACGAGAAGGGCGGCCGTCTCGGCGGCGGCGGCCGGCCACTCCGCCGGTGACTCCGGGATGTCCAGCCGGATCACCCCGCCCTGGTGGAGCTCCGGCCCCTGGAGGCCGACGGCGACGATGCTGTCGTCGGGGAAGAAGCCGAGCAGGTAGGGCAGCAGCTCGGCCATGTCGGCCGGGCCCCGCATGGTCACCGGCCGAGGCCCGGAGGGACGGCCGAAGGGAAGCGTGATGCGTTCGTTGGTCATGGCCGGAAGATTGCCGCAATTCGAGAACGCCCCCGGATTTTCTTTTTTTCCTGTGGATAAACCCGCCCTGTGGATAAAACCTCCCTCATTCGGGGCATGCGGACCCACCCTTCCGAGGGATATTTGACGGCTGTTCAGCGGAAGAGCGGATGAAATGCACCCGCGCTCCACGTGCCCATGACCCACCGCCGTTCGCCCATTGTCGGCACCTCGGGGTTACATGGACGCCATGCAGCAGCCGCAGACCCACACCACCGCCACCGACGCCCCCGCCACGTCAGGCACCGGCACCGCCGACTCCGGCGCCGGCACCGCGACGGCCGCCGACCGCACCGAGGTCCGGGCCCGGGCCGAGGCCGTCCTGCGCGAGCTCGCCGGGCCGGCCGCCACGCTCCGCGACGACCAGTGGACGGCCATCGAGGCCCTGGTCGTGGACCACCGACGGGCCCTCGTGGTGCAGCGCACCGGCTGGGGGAAGTCCGCCGTCTACTTCATCGCCACCGCCCTGCTGCGCGCCCGCGGCGCCGGGCCGACGGTGATCGTCTCCCCCCTGCTCGCCCTGATGCGCAACCAGGTGGAGTCGGCGGCCCGGGCCGGCATCCACGCCCGCACCATCAACTCGGCCAACACCGACGAGTGGGACACGATCCAGGCCGAGGTCGCGGCCGGCGCGGTGGACATCCTGCTGGTCAGCCCCGAGCGGCTGAACAACCCCGACTTCCGCGACCAGGTGCTGCCCAAGCTCGCCGCCTCCACCGGCCTGCTGGTGGTCGACGAGGCCCACTGCATCTCCGACTGGGGCCACGACTTCCGACCCGACTACCGCCGGCTGCGCACCATGCTCGCCGACCTCTCACCGGGCGTCCCGGTGCTGGCCACCACCGCCACGGCCAACGCCCGGGTCACCGCCGACGTCGCCGAGCAACTCGGCACCGGCACCACCGACGCGCACGCGCTGGTGCTGCGCGGGCCGCTCGACCGGGAGAGCCTCACCCTCGGCGTGCTCACCCTGCCCGACCCGGCGCACCGGCTGGCCTGGCTGGCCGACCACCTCGACCGGCTGCCCGGCTCCGGCATCGTCTACACCCTGACAGTGGCCGCCGCCGACGAGGTGACGGCCTTCCTGCGCGAGCGGGGCTTCGCGGTGGCCTCGTACTCAGGCCGCACCGAGGACGCCGAGCGCCGGACCGCCGAGGCCGACCTGCTGGCCAACCGGGTCAAGGCGCTCGTCGCCACCTCCGCGCTCGGCATGGGCTTCGACAAGCCCGACCTCGGCTTCGTGGTGCACCTGGGCTCGCCGAGCTCGCCGATCGCCTACTACCAGCAGGTGGGCCGGGCCGGCCGCGGCGTCGACCGGGCCGAGGTGCTCCTGCTGCCCGGGCGCGAGGACGAGGCGATCTGGCGCTACTTCGCCTCGCTGGCCTTCCCGCCGGAGGAGCAGGTGCGCCGCACCATCGACGCGCTCGCCGAAGCCGGCCGACCTCTCTCCACCGCCGCCCTGGAGCCCCGGGTGGACCTGCGCCGCGCCCGGCTGGAGACCATGCTCAAGGTCCTCGACGTGGACGGCGCGGTGCGGCGGGTCAAGGGCGGCTGGACGGCCACCGGGCAGAGCTGGGAGTACGACACCGCCCGGTACGCCAAGGTCGCGGCCTCCCGCGAGGCCGAACAGCGGGCCATGCGCGAGTACGCGGGAGGCACCGGCTGCCGGATGGAGTTCCTGCGGCGGCAGCTCGACGACGAGCAGGCCGTGCCGTGCGGCCGCTGCGACAACTGTGCCGGGCCGCTGCACACCCCGGACGTCTCCGCCGAGGCGCTGGACGCGGCCCGGGCCGCGCTCGGGCGGCCCGGGGTCAGCTTCGAGCCGCGCCGGCTCTGGCCCACCGGCATGGACGCGCTGGGCGTGCCGCTCAAGGGCCGCATCCCGGCGGGCGAGCAGGCCGAGACCGGCCGGGCCCTCGGCCGGCTCTCCGACATCGGCTGGGGCAACCGGCTGCGCACCCTGCTGGCCGACCAGGCGCCCGACACGCCCGTCCCCGGCGAGGCGGTGGACGCCCTGGTCGCGGTGCTCGCCGACTGGGCACGCGGTCCCGGCGGCTGGGCCGGTCCCGCGACCACCGAGGGTGCCCGGCTGGACCGGCCGGTCGGCGTGGTGACCATGGCCTCCTCCCGGAGGCCGCAACTGGTCGCCAGCCTCGGTGCCCGGATCGCCGAGATCGGCCGGCTGCCGCTGCTCGGGCAGATCGAGTACGCGACGGGGCAGCCCCCGCACGGCGCGCGTAGCAACAGTGCCCAGCGGCTGCACTCGCTGGCCGGCGCGCTCGTCCTGCCGCCGGAGGTGGCGGCCGCGGTGGCCGGGGCGGGCGGGCCGGTGCTGCTCGTGGACGACCTGGTCGACTCCGGGTGGACGGTCACCGTCGCCGCCCGGCTGCTGCGCAAGGCCGGGGCGAGCGCCGTCCTGCCCCTGGTACTGGCCGTGCAGGGCTGAGGTAGCGGGACGGAGGGGGTGGAAGAAGCGGTAGGCCCGAGAGCGGGCATCACTCGAATGGAGTAATGGAGGCGGTCGCCGGAACGCCCGGGAACGCAGGACCCACCGATCGGGGACAAGGTGGGCGGATGTTGCCTGAGATGCTCGGCAAGGGCCTTCGGGTGGCCCCGATCACGATCTGGCGCCACCTGGGTGGCGCTCATGCGGCTGTGGAATATATCCGGCAGAACGTTGGCTTTCGGGCGGCGTTCATCATTTCATCGTTGCCGCTCCACCCCATCTGCCCTGAGAATTGGACGGTACCCGGAACCCGGTCCGACGGACCAGGCCTTCGGCGTACGCACGTACCCGCGCGCCCGTGGGTCGGGAAGGAGGATCGTGATCAACGGTATCGGCCGAGGTCAGTATCCCCTCGCCCGGAGTTCGTCGCCCAGACGGGTGCTCGACCTGGAGACGTGGGCGGCCGCGGGGATCCCGTTGCTGCGCGATCCGCGCGAGTTCGTCCTGGAACTGCACCAGCGCCACCTGCCCCAGCCGGGCACGGTCGTGGTCGGGGTGGTGGACGCTTCACAGCGGCTGGCCGCCTCGGCTTCGTTCGCGCCCTGGCCCCGCCACACCGACGGCTGGCAGCACCGCAACGCGATCCTTGCGCACCTGCGTCAGGTCACCCCGCACGACCTGCGCCAGGCCGCCCCGACCCGGACGGCCGTGCTGCTCCGCTGCCGCGAAGGTGCGGCCGGCTGGACGGAACAGGACGGCGCCTGGATGTGGGCTCTGCAGGACGCGGCTGTGCTGCACGGGCTGCGCTGCGGTTCGTACGTCGCGCTGACCCCGGCGGGCTGGCAGGTCCTCGGCGACGAGCGCGGCGGGCGCAACCCGCACGCGGGTTCCTGGGCGGACGGGCCGGTCCACACCGTGACGGAGCTGCCGCCCCGGTCGGCGCTACGCCAGTCAGCGGAGCGGAGCCAGCTCGGGGAGCGAAGCCAGCTTGGGGAGCGGTCGCAGCACCCCCGGGCGCCCGAGCTTCCGTGGGCTCCGGCCCGGGTGACGGCCATCGAACCGGCCCGGCGCACCGGCACCCGCTGACGCAACGGCGGCCACCACCGCGTCCGAGCCGCGACCGCGCCCCTGACAGCGACCGCATCCGCGGCCGCGACCATCCGCGGGGCACCACGCGCCACCGGCCGCGGGGCACAGCGCACGGAGGACGGGCCGCGGACGCCACGGACCGCCGGCACGCGTCTCGTCACCCGAGACCGCGCCGGCCCCGCCCGAGCACCCACCGGCACCCGGCACCCGGCACCCGGCACAACTCGAACCGCCGCAACGCGAACCGCCGCAACGCGAACCGGGCCCGGCGCCTCGCGGCATCGGGCCCGGACGGTCCAGGAGTCTCAGGCGCGCACGGGGCGGCCGGCGGGCGAGCCGGCGGCTGCCGCGGCGGGGCCGGCGTTGCCGCAGACCACCAGGAGCGCGGCCGCGTGGCCGAGCGCCTTGGTGTACGCCTCGGCGGCGCGGTCGGCCGTGCCGCCGTTGACGACCAGCACGACCACCTCTCGGCGAGCCGGGCGGCTCAGCGCCGCGTCGGCGTAGAACACGTCACCGCCCTCGGCGAGTTGCGCCCAGTAGCGCTCCTCGCCGAAGGAGAGTTCGTGCTGCTGCCAGGGGTGCGCCTCACCGACCGTCAGCACCAGGATGTCGCCCGGGTTGCGGCCGGTCTCCAGCAGCTGGTCGACCGCCTCGTCGGCGCGGTCGACAGCCTCTGCCGTGGTGGCGGCGACCTGCTGGACAGCGACCTGCGGTGCGGCGGGTGCCGGGCGTCGCGGGCCGGGCTTGGGGATCTGGGCCGTACACGGCGGCCCCGAACGGTCGGTGCGCGGCTGCGCCGGCCGCGGAGGTGCGGGGCGCGGCCCCGGCACCGGGACCGGGACCGGGACCGGGACCGGGACGACGACCGGCGGTGCGGCAGTCGCGGCAGTGGCGGCCGATGGTACGGCGGCGATCGAGCTGGCGGTGGCAGATGTGCGATGGGCTTGTGCGTCCGACTCGCGGGGGAAGGGAACGCCGGGGCCCGGGAGGCTCTCGTGAATCTCCGGCTCCTCGGGGAAGACAGGCATACCCGGATATCTATCAAATGCCGGTCGGGAGCGCACGGGCACCCCACCTATCGGGCACCGCGAACCGTACGCCCCCACTCCGGCAATTCACGACGGAACGTCAGAAACCGAGCGTCAACTGTTCGTCGACAGGGCCTTCGGCGCCCGGTCCGCCCGCGCCGACTCGGCTCCGCTTCAGATGGCGCCACTGGGGCAGTCCGTCCAGATACGCCCAGGAGAGCCGGTGCTGTTCGGTCGGGCCGAACTCCTCCAACGCGGCGCGGTGCACCGGGGACGGGTAGCCGGCGTTGTCGGCGAAGCCGTACTCCGGGTGCGCCTCGCCGAGTTCGGCCATCATCCCGTCGCGGTGCACCTTGGCCAGCACCGAGGCGGCCGAGACGCAGATGCAGGACTGGTCGCCCTTGATCACGGTGCGCACCCGCCAGGGCCCACCCAGGTAGTCGTGCTTGCCGTCGAGTATCACCGCATCCGGCTCCACCGGCAGTGCCTCCAGCGCGCGGACGGCGGCCAGCCGGAGGGCGGCGGTCATCCCGAGCTCGTCGCACTCCAGCGCCGAGGCGTGACCGAGCGCGTACGCGGTGACCCAGTCGGCGAGCACCGGGGCGAGCGCCTCGCGGCGCAGCTCGGTGAGCAGCTTGGAGTCGGTCAGGCCCTCCGGTGGCTTGCGCAGGCCGGTGACGGCCGCGCCCACGGTGACCGGGCCGGCCCAGGCGCCGCGCCCGACCTCGTCGAGGCCGACGACGATCTTGGCGCCGGCCCGGCGGAGCGAGCGCTCGACGGAGTGCGTCGGCGGAACGATGGGCATCGCGGTGTCCTTCGAGTGGGGCAACCTCCAGCCTAAGCCCCGCCCGGAACCGCCCCGACCACGCTCACCCAGGCCGCAACCACCACCGCGCCCGCCCGCGCAGGTGCCCACACCCGCACCCGCCCCATACGCGCACACCCGCACCCGCACCCGCACCCGCAAGCACGCCCCACCCCGTCAGGCGCGGATCAGCGGCACCATCACCTCGTCCACCAGCTCGGCCGCGAATCCGGGTGCGATCGCCCGGCCGCAGATCTTCACCCGGTACAGCAGCATCGCCGGGGCCACGTCGGCGACCAGCGGGGTGGCCGCGCCGGGCCGGACGTCGCCGCGCTCGGCGCCCCGGCGGAGGATGTCCAGGATGGTGCCCTTGGTCGGTTCGATCACCCGCTGGACGATGAAGTCCTTGAACAGTTCGGCCTGTTCGTGTTCCAGCTCGGCCATCAGCGCGTGCATCGCGCCGCCCGCCCGGGAGCTCATCGCCGCGGTGAAACCCTCGATGAGCAGCAGCAATTCACTACGGGCGGACCCGAGGTCCGGGGTGTCGGTAGGGCGTGGCAGAGTGGAGTCCAGGGCATCGATGACCAGGTCCACCTTGGACGCCCAACGCCGGTACAGCGCGGCCTTTCCGGTCCGCGCGGCACTGGCGACGCCTTCCATCGTCAGCCGCGCGAATCCGCCGGAGGTGAGCTGGTCGAGCGCGGCCTCGAAGATCGCCTGTTCCAGCTCCTTGCCCCGGCGGCGCATCGGCCGGGACAGGACCTCGGCGGCCGCCCTGACCGGACAGAGCGCCGCCGACGCAACTGCCGGGACGGCAGGCGCCGGTTCGGGAGCGGCCGGGTGCTCGCCCGCCCGCCCTGCGGTCCGTCCCGTCGCCCGGTCGGTCACCGGCGCCTTCGCCTGGCGCCGCACCAACTGATCCATCGCCACCAACCTTAGAGAACGCTTGCGTTCACAATCTCGCCCAGGATATCGTCCAGATTAGTGAACGATCCCGTTCCTTCATAGCCTGCGGGACGCCGTGGGACCGTGCCGGACCTCCGGTCCACAGCACACGAAGCAATAGCCAGCAGGGGGCATCAACTTGGCTATCTCCGACACACTCAGCAAGAGCTCACCATCGCAAGGCAGCCAGGGCCGGCGCAAGGGCATCACCCTGACCGTCATCGCGGCCACGCAGCTCATGGTGGTACTCGACGCCACCATCGTGAACATCGCGCTGCCGCAGATCCGGGACGCGCTGGACTTCTCCACCACCAACCTGTCGTGGGTGATCAACGCCTACACGCTGACCTTCGGCGGTCTGCTGCTGCTCGGCGGTCGCGCGGGCGACATCCTCGGCCGCCGCCGGGTGTTCATCGCCGGCACGCTGCTGTTCGGTCTGGCCTCGCTGCTGGGAGGCTTCGCGCAGGACGGCGGCCTACTGCTGGCCGCCCGTGCGCTGCAGGGCATCGGCGGCGCGATCTGTTCACCGACCGCCTTCGCGCTGATCGCGACCAACTTCGAGGAAGGGCCCGAACGGAACAAGGCGTTCGGTGTCTTCTCCGCGGTGGCCGGGGCTGGGGCGGCGATCGGCCTGCTGGCCGGCGGTGTGCTCACCGAGTACCTCGACTGGCGCTGGGTCTTCTTCGTCAACGTGCCGATCGCGGTCCTGATCGCGCTCGCCGCACCGCGCTACATCGCCGAGTCGGAGCGCCACGACGGCCGTTTCGACCTGCCCGGCGCGCTGACCTCCACACTCGGTCTGGTCGGCCTGGTCTACGGGTTCATCCGGGCCGCCTCGGACGGCTGGACCGACCCGCTCACGCTCGGTTCCTTCGCGGCCGGTGTGCTGCTGATAGCCGCGTTCCTGGTGATCGAGAACCGCACCGCGCAGCCGATCACCCCGCTGCACCTGTTCGCCAACCGGAACCGCACCGGCGGCCTGGTGATGATGCTCTGCCTGGCCGCGGCCATGTTCGGCATCTTCTTCTACGTCACGCTCTTCGTACAGGGACCGCTCGGGTACAGCCCGTTGAAGGCCGGCTTCGCCTTCCTGCCGATCAGCGTGTCGATCATCATCGCCGCCCAGCTCGCCTCCGCCCTCCAGGCCAAGTACGGCCCCAAGCCGTTCATGGCCGGCGGCGCGCTGCTGGTCACCATCGGGCTCACCTGGCTGACGCAGATGACCGCGGACAGCGGATACGTGGACGGGGTGCTCGGCCCCACGGTGATCTTCGGCTTCGGCATGGGCCTGACCTTCGTCCCGGTGATGCTGCTCGCGGTGGCAGGGGTCGCCGGCGAGGAGACCGGCGCCGCCTCCGGCCTGCTCAACTCGATGCAGCAGATCGGCGGTTCGCTCGGTCTGTCGATCCTGACCACGGTTTTCGCGCACTACGCCACCGCCGAGGCCAAGCTGCAGGTGCCCGGCTTCCTGGCCACGGCCACCCCGGAGCAGCGCGCCGAGTTCCTGGAGAAGCACGAGTTCCCCAAGGGCACGGGAGCGGCCAACGAGGTGCTCGCGCAGGGCATTTCGCACGGTTTCATCGCTGGGGCGGCGCTCGCCGGCCTCGCCCTGGTGGTCGCGCTCGTCGTGATCAAGGCCAAGGCCAGCGACCTGCCGTCGGACACCTCGGGTGTCGCGATGCACTGAGGCCGCACAACAGCGACCTGAACGCGGGGGGGGGGGGGGGGGGGGGGGGGGGGGGGGGGGGGGGGGGGGGGGGCGGGGGGGGGGGGTAGGTCTCCCGCTCGCCCGCCAACACCCCCCCCCCCCCCCCCGCCCCCCCCCCCCCCCCCCCCCCCCCCCCCCCCCCCCCCCCCCCCCCCCCCCCCCCCCGGCCCTTTTTCCGCAGCAGCGGTTCAGCACGCCTCGCGGCAGCGGCTCAGTACCCGTCGAAGAACCCGCGCTGCAGCCCCACCGACGCACAGGCATCCGAGGTCGCTTTCCCCCGACCGACCGGCGGGCGCTCCAGCAGGATCCCGCGGGAGCGCGACTCGGCAAGGCTGGTGGCGTACCAGGGCGAGGCCTCATCGGGGAGCCCGGACCACTGCTTCTCCAGCGCACAGGTCCGGTAGTCCTGCGGCAGCCGGTCCAGGGCCGGAACGGCGTCGAGCGAGAGGTCGCGGACGTTGCGCAGGTCGATCTGCCCGGTGCGCTCGAAGCGGGCCACGTTCTGCTCGGCGACGATCGCGTCCGGCCCGATCAGCCCGTAGACGGCCGCGGTCAGCGCGCCGCTGAGCACCACGGCGCGGGGCAGCCAGGCGGCGGAACGGACCAGCCCGGCCGTGAGCAGCAGCACGAAGACGGCTCCCATCCAGACCTCGACCACCAGCACCCAGAGCCGCAGCCTGGTGAGCCCGGAGGCGTCGACGTAGAACCACATCCGGCCGAGCGCCGAGGCGACCACGACCAGGGTGAGCAGGCAGAGCGCGCCGAGCAGGATCCGGGCCAGCCGGCGGTCGGACTCGGAGCTGCGCGGCGCCCAGCGCTTGGCGACGGCGACCACGACCAGGGTCAGCACGGTGACGGCCATCAGCTGCCAGAAGCCCTGCCGGGCGTACTCGGAGCGGCTCATCCCGGTGTTCTCCATGATCGAGTCCCGGCCGCCAAGCACCACCACGGCCTGGACCAGCGCGAAGGCGCCGAACATCAGGTTGAGCGCGACCAGCGGCAGCGCCCACTCCAGCCGGCCGCGCTCGCGGCCGGGGCGGACCACCGTACGGTCCCAGCGGCGCGGACCGGCCGCGATGTGGGCGAAGCCCAGCGTGGTGGCCAGGCCGAGGACGAACAGCACCAGGCGCAGCGGGATCTCTCCGGGGGCGAAGCTGGGGCTGAGGCTCCCGAGGACGTCCGCCATGGCCGCGTCGGCACTGGCGAACAGCCCGCCGAATACGGTCAGCAGTACGACCGCCACCGCGACCGCGCGTAGCACCGGGACCAGCTTGCCGCGGCCGGGCAGGGCGAGGCCGCGCAGGGCGTCCCGGGCCCAGAGCAGGCCGGGCACGAGCTGCCAGAGGATGCCCGGCAGGGCGAGCAGTACGCCGGCCCAGCGGCGGCCGCCGTGGAGCGCGAGCGAGGCCAGGGCCAGTGCGCAGACCGTGGACAGCACCGTCGGCCAGCCGGCGTCGGAGAGCGCCGGCACGGCGAGCAGGGCCAGGGCGAGCACGCTCCACGCCACCGTCCAGGGGCGCACCTTCCGACCGGCCGACCAGGCGGCGAGGCCTGCGCCGACGGCGGCCACCGCGCCGCAGATCAGCAGGTTGACGCCGAGTCCGCCGTCCAGCAGCCAGGCGGTCAGCAGGCCGGTCAGTACGGCGGCCAGCAGCGCCCTCGGCGGGGCCGGGGCCTTGGTACCCGGGTCACTGGGGCGCAGCCAGCCGTCGGGCCGTGGCACCGGTCCGGCGACCGGCGGGCGGTACGGGTTCGGTCCGACGGGTCCGCGGTACGGGTCGAAGCCGGACTGACCGGCCCCCGCCGGTGCGGGGCCGAACGGTGCGCCGGCCACCGGGCCGGGGCCGAACGGACCCGCACCGGAAGGACCGGCACCCGACGAACCCGCACCGGACGGAGCGGCACCGGACGGAGCGGCACCCGACGAACCGGCACCCGACGAGCCGGCACCGGACGGCCCGGATTCGGACGGCCCGTCGGCCGGGGCGGGCGTGGAGAGACCGGACATGAGTTCCCCCTCAGAGGTCTGTGGGCATGCGGAAGCCGCCCTGGGGGCAGTCCGCCGGCAGGCGCCCAGGGCGCCGCGACTGGAGCCGACTGTAGACCATTCTGAACAGGTTCAAAAACGCCGGGGCGCCTCCGTCACAGGGCTGTGACAGAGGCGCCCCTTCACCCTGGCCGCGAAAATGAGGGCAGGTCAGCGGCCCGCCGGAGGAGGACCGGGGCTCAGTAGGAGCCGTACAGCGAGTACACCAGCGAGTCCTTCACCGCCGGCCCGAAGACCGCCGGCCAGGTGCCGAAGGGCACCACCGCGTTGCTGTAGGCGCCCGAGCCGGCCGGGCCGGTGGAGTAGTTCATGTTGTTCACCGTGGCGCCGGTTCCGTTGCTGTTGTAGACGAACCAGTACGCCGTGTTGGCGCTCAGCGTGGTGCTGACCGGCAGCGAGTTCCAGGCGTTGGGGGTCAGCGTGCCGCTGCCGGTGGCCGCCACCAGGGTGCCGGGCGAGCCGCCCGCGTCGGTGTAGACCGCCAGCTGGTACTGGTTGTTGGGCGCCGCGCTGACCGGGCCGACGTGCACGCTCAGCGAGGTCAGCGGAACGGCCGCAGCGCCCGTGGTGACCCGGCTGCCGTTGAGGTGGTTGGAGTCGGTGTCATCGATCAGCGAGCCGACCACGGTGTTGCCGAGCGTCTTCGGCGGCGCTCCTCCGGTGGTGAACGAGAGCGTGGCCGGGTTCGCCAGCGCGTTGCCGGAGGTGTCGCGGACGCCCTGGACGGTCGCGGTGTAGCCGGTGGTGAGCGCGAGCGGGGTGCCCGGGGTGAAGACGACGCCGTTGGCGGCGCCGTCGTAGGCCACCGTGCCCGCGACGGCGGTGCCGCCGGCGGTGCGCAGGGTGACGGCGGAGGCGGTGACGCTCGCCTGGTCCAGCGGCTCGCTGAACGAGAAGCGCACCGCCGTGCCCGGGTCGACCCCGGTGGCACCGGCCGCCGGGTTGGTGCCGGTGACGGTGGGCGCGGTGGTGTCCCGGCCGTACGAGGCGGTGTAGGAACCCACCGCGCCGTCGAAGAAGGCGTACGACACTCCCTTGATCGTCTCGATCCGGTACGGGATCGCGCGGCCGCCGGAGGAGATGCCGGTCAGTGTGCCGGAGGCGGCGGAGACCGGCAGCATCGCGCGCAGGCCGTTGGCCCCGCCGGTGATGTCGAAGGTCAGCGAACTCCCGCTCCAGGTCAGCTTCGAGAACGCAGACCCGTTGCGCGCGTCCAGCCAGGTGAGCATCTGCCGGCCGGACACCACCGGGACGCCGCGCACCTTGGCGGCGGCGATGATCGCGTCCGAGGCGGAGGATGCGGCGAAGTCGGTGTGGATGTTGGCGGTGAGCGCCGCGTAGTAGCCCTTGGCGCCGTAGGCGGCGTCGAGCAGCGTGTTGACGGTGCCCGGGTAGGACTGGCCGGACTCGTCGGTGAGCTGGGTGGTGGCCTGGTACTCGTCGATCACGCTGCCGTCGGTGTCGGCGAAGCGCATGATCTGGGCGGTGCCGTTGAAGTAACCGGGCCGGTCCTTGGTGAAGTTGGACGGGTAGAAGTAGTAGTCGGTGTCCAGCCGGATCCCGTTGGCCAGCTTGGTCTTCGCCTGGGTCGCCCAGTCGTCCCACTCCACGCAGTGCGTGCGGCTGCTCGACGGGGCGGGCAGCGAGGGGTACTTGGCCCGCCACTCGGCCAACTGGTCGCGGTAGAAGCCCTGGAGGGTCGCGGCGGTGCCCCACGGACGGCAGTTGGTGGTGACGTGGACTCCCACCTCGAAGCCCTGGTCGGTGTAGGCCTGCGCCTGAGCCGGGGTCAGCGGGTCGTCGGTGTAGATGTACGAGGAGCCGCGCACGCACTCCCAGTCGGCGACGGAGCAGCCGGGCGGGCTCTGGGCGATGTAGCCGTCCCAGCGGCCGGCCGTGCCGCCGACACCGTGGTCGTCGCCGGTCATCACCACCACGGCCTTGACGTCCCGCGGGAAGTACCAGAACCGCGGGAGCGGCTTGTTGGCGGAGTCGACCAGGGTGATCAGGTTGGCCAGCAGCCGCTGCTGTTCGTCGGCGATCGGGATCAGCGCCTTGTCCAGGTTGTTCCAGTCCGGCTGGCCGCCCGTGCCGAAGAACATCTCGCTGGCCTCGTAGCCGTCGGTGCCGTCGCGCTGCTGGCCGGCCCAGGCGGTGTTGCCCTGGCGGGTCTGCACCACCGACCTGGCCAGGTCGTAGCTGAACGCGGCGGCCCGTCCGCTGCCGGCCGTACGGAGGGTGACGGCCGGGTTGGCGGTGGCGGTGGCGGCGTCGCTGTACAGGGTGGCGACGGCGGTGGCGCCGCTGAGCGTGTAGAGGTCGGCGGGCCCGTGGTAGCCCATGGTGTCGCCGGTGATCCCGGTGCCGGGTGCGGCGCCGGTGTCCACCTTGAGGTAGGCGTCGGCGCGGGTGCCGGCGGCCGGGGTAAGGCCGAACAGCGGCGCGAGCTGCTTGTCCGGGCGCATCGCGACGAGCCGGCCGCCGCCGTTGGTCCAGGTGGTGAGCGTCCCGGCCTGGGCCGCGGTGAGCGGCATCTCGCCGAGCAGCACCACGTCGTAGGAGGCGAGCAGGGAGCTGGTCACGGCGGAGATGTCCACCGTGCGGTAGGAGTTGAGGCCCTCGGCCTTGAGCATCTCGGCGAGGTAGCGGGTGTACGGGTTGGCCTGGCTGGTGACCAGCAGGATCGGCCCCTCGCTGCCCGGGCCGGCGCCGGGCGCCGGGGGCGGCGGGGTCTCCTCCGCGGTGTACGTCGCGTAGATCGAGAAGCTCAGGCCGCTGGCGGTGGACGCGCCGAAGTCGGCGGGCCAACCGCCGAACGCCCGGCCGCCGTTGCCGTACACGCTGGTGCCGCCGGCGCTGTAGTGCAGGTTGTTGACGGCCGGGCTCGTGCCGTTGCTGTTGTAGGCCAGCCAGTAGGGCGTGTTGGCGGCGAGGCTCGCCGTCAGCGGCACCGTGTTCCAGCTGTTGCCGGTGAGGGTCGCGGAGCCGCTGCTCGCCACCAGGGCGCCCGGGCTGCCCGCGTTGTCGCGGTAGACCGCCGCCTGGAACTGGTTGTGGGGCGCGGCGTCCACCGCGCCCACGTGGACGCTGATGCTGCTGACCGTGCCGCCCGCCGCGCCGGTGACGTACCGGGACGCGTTCAGGTAGTCGGAGTCGTCCGAGTCGGTGGACGGACCGACGGCCGTGGAGCCCAGGGTCGCCGTGGCGGCCACCGCCGGAACGGCCCCCGGGCCGGCGGCCAGCGCCACCGCCGTGCTCAGGGCCGCCAGCAGGCCCGCGATCCGTCTCCGCCACCGGATTCCGGAGCCGCCGCCCGCACCCGCGCCTGCTCCTGCTCTTGCTCCTGCTCCTGCTCCTGCCATGACCGCCCCCTGCCCGTTTCGGCCAACTGCCCCTAACGGTGTACCGGTTGCGCGGCGAGCGTGTCCACGGAACCGCCACAATGCCTCACCGGACCGTCCTAGCCCTTGACGGATCCGGCCAGCAGACCGCGGACGAAGTACCGCTGGAGGCCGAAGAAGACCACCAGCGGGATCACGATCGACAGGAACGCCCCGGCGGTGAGCAGCTCCCAGCGCCCGCCGAAGGAGCCGGAGAGCTGCGCCAGCCGGACCGTCATCGGTGCCACCTCCGGGGTGCCGCCGGCGAAGGTGAGCGCCACCAGCAGGTCGTTCCAGACCCAGAGGAACTGGAAGATGGCGAACGAGGCCAGCGCCGGTGTGCAGAGCGGCAGCACGATCGACCGGAAGATCTTGAAGTGCGAGGCGCCGTCCACCACCGCCGCCTCCATCAGGTCACGCGGCAGCTGGGCGATGAAGTTGTGCAGCAGGAAGATCGCCAGCGGCAGCGCGAACATGGTGTGCGCCAGCCAGACCGGCGCATACGTGCCCTTCAGGTCCACCGCCGGGATCAGGGTCAGCGAGCCCAGGTGCGCGCCGCCGGAGAACAGGCGCAGCAGCGGGATCAGCGCCATCTGGATCGGCACCACCTGGAGCGCGAAGACCACGAAGAACACCGTGTCGCTGCCCCGGAACCGCACCCAGGCCAGCCCGTACGCGGCCATCGCCGCCAGCACCAGCGGGAAGAGCGTCGCCGGGACACTGATCGCCAGCGAGTTCACCAGGAACGGCATCAGGCCGGTGGAGACGCCGGAGCCGCCCTCGAACAGCACCGTGTGGTAGTTGGAGAGGCCGAGGTCGGGGTGGAGGAGGGCGTTCCACCAGCCGTCGGCGGTGACGTCCTGCTTGGGGCGCAGCGAGGTGACCAGCAGACCGAGGGTGGGGATGGTCCACAGCACCGTCACCGCGATCACGAAGACGGAGGCGAGCGGGCTGCTGAAGGCCTGCCGCACCGGGCCGCGGCGATCACCCGGCAGCCCGCGCCCACCGGACCGGCGGCGCCCGCCCGACGAACGGCGCCCGCGCACCGGATCGAGCACGCTCATCGGACCCCACGCTCCTTCCGTAGCTGGACGATGTTGTAGGCCACCAGCGGCAGCACCGCGAGGAAGAGGATCACCGCGAGTGCGCTGCCCCGCCCGGTGTTGAACTGCACGAAGGACTGCGAGTACATCTCGTTGGCCAGCACCTGGGTGCCGAAGTTGCCGCCGGTCATGGTGCGGACGATGTCGAAGGCCTTCAGCGTGGTGATCATGACGGTGGTGAGCACCACCACCACCGTGGTGCGGATCATCGGCACCGTGACGTACCAGAACAGTCGCACCCCGCCGGCGCCGTCCAGCCGGGCGGCCTCGGTGACCTCGTCCGGGATCGCCTTGATCGCGGCCGAGAGCACCACCATCGCGAAGCCGGTCTGGACCCAGACCATGACCGCCATCAGCAGGAAGGTGTTCAGTGGCTGGGAGAGCATCCAGTTCGGCGGGTGCTCCCAGCCCAGCGCGATGGCGACCTGGCTGAGCAGGCCGATCTGCTGCTGCGAGGCGTCCCGGGACTCGTAGACGAACTTGAAGATGATCGAGGCGCCGACCAGTGAGATGGCCATCGGCATGAAGATCAGCGACTTGTAGACCGCCTGGCCGCGCATCCGGTCCACCAGCAGCGCCAGCACCAGGCCCAGGCCGGTCGCGGCCAGGGGCGCGACCACCAGCCAGAGCAGGGTGGTGACCAGGATCTTCTGCACCGAGTCGGTGGTGAACGCCCAGCCGAAGTTCTCGCCGCCGACGAACCGGCTGCTGTCGTCGTTGTACAGGCTCAGGTAGACGGTGCGGACCAGCGGGGCGACCAGGCCGACCAGCAGCAGCACCACCGCCGGGCCGAGGAAGACCGCGACGGCCAGCGGGCGGGCGATCCGGCCGGAGGCCCGGCCGGCGGCCAGGAAGACCAGCAACAGGATCCCGAGGAAGCCCGCGATCGCGCCGAAGCTGTTGCCGAACTTGACGGCCGCGTCACCCCAGGCACCGTCGGCCGGCGTGCCGGCCGCGAGCGTGGTGGCGGTCAGGGACATGGCTGCGCGTCCTTTCCCTGCCGCAGGGCAGAGAGGAGGGGCGGGCGGTGCGGGTGGGTGGCCCCGCACCGCCCTCGACAGATGGTCCTCACGTGGCGCCCGGCGCGCCGCTACTGGGGCCAGGCCGCGTCGATGTCGGCGGCGGTCTTCTGGACGGACTGCCCCTCGGCGAACCAGGCGGTCAGCGACTTCCACTCCTGCCCGGCACCGACCGCGGCCGGCATGAGGTCCGAGCCGTCGAAGCGGAAGGTGGCCGCCGGGTCGGTGAGCGCGTCGGCGGAGAGCCGGTCGATCGGGTCGGTGTACAGGCTCTTGTCCACGCCCTGGTTGGCGGAGACCCAGCCGGTCGCGGTCTTCACGCGGCTGCTCGCCCAGTCCGAGCTGGACAGGTAGTTCTGCACCGCCTGCACCTCGGGCCGGCCCGCGAACGCGGTCAGGAACTCGCCGCCGCCCTCGACCGGGTTGGCCACCTGCGGGTTCACCGCCGGCAGGTGGAAGGCGAAGATGTCGCCGTCCGGGCCCACGTTGGTGCCCTTGGGCCACTGCGCCTTGTAGAAGGACGCCTGTTGGAGCAGGAGGCACTTGCCGGTGAGGATCGGCGCGCCCGCGTCCTGGAAGGTCGTGGTGGCGATCGACTTCACGTCACCGTAGCCGCCGTTGACCCAGGCAGGGTTCTGCATCCAGTCCGCGACGGTCTTCATCGCCGTGGTGATCTTCTCGTCGGAGAACTTCACCTTGTGGCTCACCCACTGGTCGTACACGTCGCCGCCGTACGAGCCCAGCACCACTTCTTCCAGCCAGTCGGTGGCCGGCCAGCCGGTGGCCGTCCCGGAGGCGATGCCGCCGCACCACGGCTTGCCGCCGCCAGCCTTGGCGATCCGGTCGCTGAGCGCCATCAGGTCGGCCCAGGTCTTCGGCACCTCGTAGCCGGCCTGCTTGAAGGTCTTCGGCGAGTACCAGACCAGGGACTTCATGTTGGCGCTCATCGGAGCCGCGTAGAAGGTGCCGTTCACCGAGCCGTAGGTCTTCCAGACCGGGCTCCACTTCTCCTGGTTGGCGACGGTCTGCGCGGGCGGCTTCACCACCTTGCCGCTCTTCACCATCTGCGCCAGCAGGCCGGGCTGCGGGATGATCGCGAAGTCCGGGGCGTTGCCGCCGGTCACCCGGACCGGCAGCTGGGACTCGAAGTCGTTGGAGCCCTCATAGCTGATCTTGATGCCGGTACAGGAGCTGAACTCGGACCAGGACTTCTCCAGGTTGTCCGACTCCGGGCTGAGGATCGACGCGAAGACCGTCACCGTGGTGCCCGAATGCCCCGCGTACGGCTGGTACTTGGCGCAGTCACCGGCCAGGGTCTGGCCCCCGCCGCCCGAACCGCCCCCGGAGTCGCTCGAACTGTTGGAACAGGCCGCGGTCAGCGCCAGTGCCGCCAGCAGGGCGGGTACGGCGACCAGACGGCGGGAACGGGTGGAGGGCGTACACCTGGGCGGCACGGTCGGGGTGGGGGTCAATGCGGTCCTCCTCGCCAGGGCGCGAAGCGCCGGCAGTACGACAGAACGACATTGCGCTGTACCGGAGATCGACATGGACGCGGCGGCGGCCGGTTTGACGACGTTAACGCAGCGGCCACCCCTCGCCAAGGTCCGCGTTCGACCTTCATCCGCACGTGGCCCAAGTTGTGACCCCGGCACGTGCCCCGCCCGCACCCGGGCCGGGGGCCCGCGACCCTCCGGAACGACGCACGGCCCCGTCCGGGCCGGACGGGCCGTGCGACAACCGGTCGTCAGCGGAGCCGGACGGGCAGCTCCCGCAGCGAGTTGACCACCAGCGACGGGCTCGGCCGCAGCTCCTCGTCCGGCACCGAGAGCGCCAGCTCCGGGAACCGCTCGAACAGCGCCGGCAGCGCGACCCCCGCCTCCAGCCGGGCCAGCGGCGACCCGGGGCAGACGTGCGGACCGTGACCGAACGACAGGTGGCGGATCGGATCCCGGGTGATGTCGAACAGCTCGGCGGTCATACCGTGCTGCGCCGGGTCCCGGCCGATCGCGTTGTACGAGATCAGCACCGGCTCGCCCTTGGGGATCACCACCTCGCCCACCTCGACGTCCGCGGTGGTGAACCGGAACAGGAAGTTGCTGGTCGGCGGCGTCCAGCGGAGCGACTCCTCGACCACCGCGTCCCACCCGACCTTGCCCGAGCGCACCAGCTCCAGCTGGTCCGGGTGGGCCAGCAACGCCCGGACGGCGTTGCCGATCAGGTTGACGGTGGTCTCGTGGCCCGCCGCGATGATCACCCGCAGGGTGGCCGCCGCCTCCGCGTCGCTCAGCGCGCCGCCCTCGGTGTCCGCCGCCAGCAGCACGCTGGCCAGGTCGTCACCGGGCGCCGAACGGCGCTGCGCCACCAGGTCGTTGACGAAGGCGTTCAGCCCGGCGATGGTCGCCTGGATGCCCTCGGGGTTGGGCCGGATGCCGAAGAACCGCTCGTACAGGTCGCGCAGGTGGCCGTGGTCGGACTCCGGCACGCCGAGCAGCGAGCAGATCACCGTCATCGGCAGCGGGAAGGCGAACACGGTCTTGAGCTCCACCTCCCGCTCCCCCGCCGACAGCGCGTCCAGCAGGCCGCGGGTGATCTCCTCCACCCGCGGGCGCATCAGCTCCACCCGGCGCGGCGTGAACGCCTGGGCCACCAGCGCCCGCAGCCGACGGTGCTCGGCGCCGTCGGTGGTCACCATGCTCGGGCCGGGCACCGCCAGACCGATCAGCGGCCACGTCTTCGGCACCTCGCCGCGCTGGTAGGCCGCCCAGTGCGCGGCGTCCTTCACCAGCCGGGTGTCGGTCAGCAGGTCCCGTGCGGCCGCGTGCTGCGTCACCGCCCAGGCGGCGACCCCACCGGGCAGCTCCACCGCCACCGCCGGGCCGGCGGCGCGCAGCAGCGCACCCTCGGCGGCGTTGTCGCGCGCCAGCGGATCGAGGGCTATCGGGGCGGTCATCGGCACAACTCTCCTTGAGGTCCTGGTTCTTGCAACAGCCGTGAACGGCCGGCCGGCTCAGGCGTGGTAGCCCGCGGTGAACGACACCGGCAGCGCCATCAGCCCCCGCACCCACGCCGACGGGCGCCAGACCAGCGCGTGCTCGGCCACCGCGAGCCGCAGGTCCGGCAGCCGGTCCAGCAGCACCTCGATCGCGGTGGTGGCGATCACCTCGGCCGCCTCCTGCGCCGGGAACGGGCAGCCGTGCTCGCCGTACGAGTAGCTCATGTGCGCCCGGTTGCCCTCGGCCGGGCTGCCGTCCGGCTGGCGCACCGACGGGTCCGCGTTCGCACCCGCGAAGCCGAGCAGCACCATGTCCCCGGCGGCGATCCGCTGCCCGGCGAGCCGGGTGTCCCTGGTCGCCCACCGGCCGGCGAAGATCTGCGTCGGGGTGTCCTCCCAGAGCGCCTCGTTCAGCGCCTGGCTGATGCTGCGCCGGCCGCCGGAGAGCGAGGCGGCGAACCGCTCGTCGGTGAGCATCAGCCGCAGCGCGTTGGAGATCCAGTACGAACTGGGCTGGTGGCCGGCGATCAGGATCACCCGCAGGTCTCGCATGATCTCGTCGTGCGACAGGCCCGCTTCGTGCTGGAGCATCGCGGTGGCGATGTCGTTGCCGGGATACTCGGCCTTCTCCTCGACCAGCTGCAGCATCACGCCGAGCAGCCGCTGCGCGCCGGCGGGCGCGTCCGGGCCGCCGTCCAGCATCGTCAGCAGGCCGTCGATCAGGACGGGCGCCTGCTCCTCGCTCAGCCCGAGCAGCCGGCAGAGCACCAGCAGCGGCATCCGGTGCGCGTACTCGGCGACCAGGTCGGCCTCGCCGCGCCCGGCGAACTCGTCGATCAGCCGGTCGGCGATCTCCTCCGCGTGCTTGCGCAGCTCGTACGGGTCGACCGCGGCCAGCGCGTCGGTGACCGCCCGGGAGCGGCGGACGTGCTCCTCGCCCTCGGCGTACAGGATCGACGGCACCGGGGCCATCATCGGCTTGAGCGGCCAGTCCTCGGGGATGGTCTCCCAGGCGTTCCAGCGGCTGGAGTCGCGGCCGAACAGCTGCGGCTGGCCGGTCACCAGCTGGAGCTCGCGGTAGCCGATCACCAGCCAGGCCGGGACCCCGCCGGCCAGCTCCACCGGGGCGACGGGGCCGTGGGCGGCCCGCAGCTCGCGGTAGAGCTGCCCCGGGTCGGTCTGGAAGCGCGGCCCGTACAGCGGGGTGGCGCCGGCGTGCGCCGGGCAGCCCGGCGGCGGGGTGGCGGCGGGCTCGGTCACGGCGTGCTCTCCTCGTACGGGGACGGGTCGGTGATGCCTTCTGTCGCGAGCAGGACGGCGTCGGCCCCGACGCGGGCGGCCGCCTCGACCCGGGCGGCCAGGTGGCGGACCAGCTCGATCAGCACCTGCTTGCTCGACTCCCGGTCGCGCGCGTCGCAGTCCACCAGCGGGACTTCGGCGGGCAGGTCGAGCGCCTCGCGGACCTGCTCCAGGGTGTGGGTCGGCTCACCGAAGTTGTTCCGGGCCACGATGAACGGCGTGCCGTGGTGCTCCAGCCGGTCGATGGCGTACCAGGACTCCTCCAGCCGCCGGGTGTCCACCAGGACCACCGCGCCGAGGGCGCCGCTGAACAGCCGGTCCCAGAGGAACCAGAAACGTTCCTGCCCGGGCGCGCCGAACAGGTACAGCACCTGGCTGGCGGAGAGCGTGATCCGGCCGAAGTCGAACGCGACCGTGGTGGAGCGCTTGCCCCAGGCGCCCGAGGGGTCGTCGATCCCCTCGCCCGCCTTGGTCATGGTCTCCTCGGTGTTCAGCGGACGGATCTCGCTGACCGCGCCGACCAAGGTGGTCTTGCCCACGCCGAAGCCGCCGACCACGACGATCTTCAGCGCGTTGTCGGCGGTGCCGCGCAGCGGGGTGCGCCGGGCCGCCGGTGCCTCAGAGCCGTTGGAGTCCATGCAGCACCTGCTTCAGCGTGTCGAGATCGGGCAGCCGGGCCTTGTTGGGGGCGAACCGGGGGTGGCGGGCGGTGATCGCCCCGGTCTCCAGCAGGTCGCCGAGCAGGATCTTCACCACCGAGACCGGCAGCGCCAGCTCGGCGGAGACCTCCACGACGGCGGTCGGGGCCTCGCACATCCGCAGGATGCGGACGTGCTCCGACTGCATTCCCGGCGCCGGCTCCCGCTCGGCGACGATCAGGGTGACCAGGTCGAAGGCGTTCTCCGGGGACCGGCTGCGGCCCCTGGTGATGGTGTAGAGGCGGTCCGGGTCGTCGTCACGGCCCGGCATGACCGGCCGGCCGGTCATGCCCGGGCGCTCTCTCGGTCCGCGTCCGCCACACCCGCCGCGCCCGCCAGGTCCTCGCGGGCCGGGGCGCTGAGGTGGACACCGATCTGCTCGATCAGGCCGTGCATGTTGTGGCCGACCACACCCACGTCCGCGTCGTCGTCGGTCACCACGGCGAGGTGGGCGCCCTCTCCGGCCGCCACGATGCAGAGGATGCCACCGTGGAACTCGGTCATCGACTGCCGTACGCCGCCGCTGCCGTCACCGAACTCGATCGAGGCACCGTGCGCCAGGCTCTGCATGCCGGAGGCGATCGCCGCCAGCTGGTCCGCCTGGTCGGCGTCGAGGCCGGCGGTGTGGCAGAGCTTCAGGCCGTCGGCGGAGAGCACCAGGGCGTGCCGGGTGCCGGGGGTGGCCGTCAGCAGGTTTTCCAACAGCCAGTCGAGGTCGCGATCGGTGGCGCTGCTCATCAGGAGTCCTTCTCGGTGACGGGGGAAGCGTCGGGCGTGGTGTCCGTGGTCGGTGCGCCGCCGCTCTTGGCCTGCTGCGCGGCGCGGCGGAAGGCGCCGAAGCGGGCGGCGGCACTCGCCGCGTCGGCGCGGGCGGGCGTGGCGGCGGGGGCCGTCGGAGCGGCTGTGGCGAGCGTCTGCCCTCGGCGGCGCTGCGGCAGGCCGCTGTCGGTGACCGGCGCGGGCGCGTCGGCCCGGGTGGCCGGGGCGGGGACCGCGGGGGCCGGGGCCGGGACAGCGGGGGCCGCGGGGGCCGGGGCCGGGACAGCGGGGGCCGCGGGTACGGCGGGCAGGGGGCGCGCGGGAGCGAGGGCAGGCGGGAGGGCCGGGGTGAGCGCGGGGCGCGCGGGAGCCTGCGCGACCGGCCGATCCGGTACGGGCGCCGGGGTGGGCTCCGGTGCGGAATGCGTCACCAGCTGCTGCGGGATCAGCATCACCACTCCGGTACCGCCGCGCGCCGACGGCCGGAACGAGATCTGCAGCCCGTGCTTGCGGGCCAGCGCGCCGACCACCGCGAGGCCGAGCCGGGTGCCCGCCGAGAGCGTGGTGAGGTCCAGCGGCTCGGCGGAGACGGCCCGTTCGGCCCGGCGCAGCCAACTGTCGCTCAGCCCGAGGCCGCTGTCCTCGACGGTGACCGCCAGCCCGGCCGGCACCTCCTCGACGTAGACGTGCACCTCGGCCGGCGGAGCGGAGAAGTTGGTGGCGTTGTCGAGCAGTTCGGCGAGCGCGTGCATCACGCCCTCGGCCGCGAACCCGGCCACGGCGGCGGTGCTGGCGTTGTGCAGCCGGACCCGCTGGTACGCGCCGATCCGGCCGAGCGCGCCGCGCAGCACCGACTCCACGGCGATCGGCTTGGCCCAGCGGCGGCCCGAACGGGCGCCGGTGAGAACGGCGATGCTGTCGGCCATCCGGCCCGCCTGCGCGGTGGAGTGGTCCAGTCGCAGCAGGTCGCCGAGGACCTCCTCGTCGTGGCGGTGCTGCATCTCCCGCAGCTCGGCGTGCATGCTCGTGGCCAGCGCCTGGACCCGCCCGGCGGCGGTCGCGCAGACCGCGAGGGCGGCGGCCCGCAGCCGCTCGCCCCGGCCGACCTCCTCGGCGACGGCCCGCAGCAGCGCGTACTGGGGGTGCTTGCGGTGCGCGGCCAGCGCGCTGTCGACAGACGCGCCGTCGCGGAGCTTCTTCACCACCTCGGGCAGCACCTCGTCGGCCAGCCGGTCCAGCCGGTCGCGCTCGGCCCGCTCCGCCTCGGCCTCGGCCCGCGCCCGGGCCAGTTCGGTGTGCGCGGCGGCGACGTCGGCCCGGGCCTGCGCCAGCTCGGCCCGGGCGGTGTCGCGCTCGGCCTGTGCGGCGGCGGCCCGCTGCCGGGCGGCCGTCTCGGCCTGCTTGGCCGCACCGGCCACGACCAGCGCCGTCATGGCCTCGTCGTCCTTCCCGGCGAGCGCGGCCCCGAGCCGGCGGGCGCGTTCGGTGGCGGACGCCGCCACCCCGACGGCGATCAGCCAGAGCGCGGCGACCGCGCCGACGGCCACGGCGGTCAGCGGCTGGTGGGCCGCCGACGCGCGGCCGATCGCGATCGGGGTGACGACCAGGGCCAGCAGGACCGCCGCCGCCGTCAGGGCCGCGGTGCGCGCGGCGGGTCGTCGGCGCGGCCCGCCGACGGGGCTGGTGCGTTCTCTCATCGGTGCGGTCCTCGGCAGCGGCGGCGGGCGTCGACGGGCTGACGCCGACAGCGGGGCTAGGCGAATGCGCGACCGCCCGGCCGACGTGATGAAACGTCTCCGGGCGGTTGATCGGTTCACGCAGTCGGCCGATCATATCCATTCAGCCATTGGCCTCAACAGGCAAGTTGACGGACAGTCTCGTTCGTTCACGCTTCGTGCACCGATCCACGGCCAGGCCGCCGCAACTCCGTCAGCCCAACGTCGCCTCCACCGCCTGCCGGACGGCCTTCGCATCCAGCCCGTGGTCGGCGATCACCTTGGCCCCGAGACCCTCGCCCTCCCGGAGCACCCCCAGCAGCAGGTGCCCGACCGCGATCTCACCGGACTTCAGCCGGATCGACTCGCGCAGGGACAGCTCCAGCACCTTCTTCGCCCGCGCCGTGAACGGACTCCGCCGCGCCTTCGGCTCGGACCGGAACCAGCCGCGCCGCCGCACCTCCGGCTCCTCCCCCGGATCGTCCAGCGCCCCCTCCCCGAACACCGACTCCACCGCCTCCCGGACGGCATCCAGGTCCACCCCGATCGCCGCCAGCGCCTGGGCGTCCTCCCCCACCCCCAGCAGCCGCAACACCGCCTGCCTGGCCGTCTCGTGATCCAGGCCGGAGTCGACCAGCACCGCGACCGCGGGGTCGTCCGACTCCGCCAGCAGCGACAGCAGCAGGTGCTCCGTCCCGACGTACCCGTGCCGCAGCCCTGCCGCCTCCTGCTGCGCCCGCACCACCACCTGCCGCGCCTGGCCGGTGAAACGCTCGAACATCGCTCAGCCTCCGTCCTTTTCTCCACCAGGCCCACGCCGGGCGTACTTCTTGTGCACCGCCTGCCGGCTCACCCCGAGACAGACCGCGATGTCCTGCCAGGACCACCCCTGCTGCCGGGCATTCCCGACCTGCAACCCCTCCAGCCGGTCCGCCAGGTCACGCAACGCCCGCACCGCCCGGAGGCCCACCGCCGGATCACGGCTGCTCGCCGCCGCCGCGAGTTCTCTGCTCTCGCTCATACTGTCAACCTAGGTTGACATCCGGCATGTGTCAACCCTGGTTGACAACTCGCTGCACCGCCACGCCCATCGCCACCCCGCCCCGGCCGTCACCGCCCCGACCGCTCGGCACGGAACGACAAAGAGGCGGGGGGGGGGGGGGGGGGGGGGCCCCCCCCCCCCCCGGGGGGGGACCGTCTCTCTTTTTTTGTTTGTTCCCCTCACCTTTTTTTGACTCATCCCCCCCCCCGCAGAAAGACC